>JAAZFC010000060.1 GCA_012511955.1 Fibrobacter sp.
CCCTTTGAATTCACCATTATGGGGAATGGCAATGTGAATTTATCACCCAAAATCTTTGCCTTTGAAGTGGATGATTTTGAAATTAAATCCTCCAACCCCCTCACCGTAACCGCCAATTCAAGGCTAAAATTCAACTTGAAAATACCGTTAGTAAAATCGTCTGGCACCACTGCAAATGATGTTTCTGACACAAGATTATCCAAGTTGATAGACCCGGGAATTGCGGGTTGGGAAGGCGTACTGGGCACCCATACCATTATGGCAGAAGGAGAAGTGGCTTATGGCCAGGGGTTAACTGGATCACTTACATTTAATGACCAATCGATTGATCTTAACCAAACACAAACCCTCAGTTCTTTAGTGGGCAAAATCGCAACAGAGCTAGCTGTTAGCAGTGTTATTGACACAGCAAATGGAGTTTATGCTTTATACGGCGCAGATAAAATCACCATTAGTAATACCTCTGACCTCACTAATTTTAGAGCAGCTGGACTTTATAACGGTAGTAGTCAAGCAGGCTATGTAGTGGATGTTAAAATTCATAACGATGAAGACAATGTTAAAAGTGATGATACTTTACATCGCGTGGAATTAAACGTTAAACATAATAATGAAAACAAAACCATCACCACCTATTTTATCGGCGGTATGTCCGAGCTGACCTCGGCACTAAATGCAGCCCTTATGGCTAATGGCATCAACGATAGTTTAGCTGTAGCTATGGGTGATAAATTACTACTGACAAAGGGTAATAGTAGTTTTTCTGCTTTAACGATATTCGAAGATGCAAAATCAAAGGCCGAATTGCTGAAAAAATCACTTAATGAAGTGCAAATTTATTTTTCCGAAAGAGTAGCGCCTCCGCGTGCCGGCGATGGGGTAAAAATTAAGGTGACAATATCTGATAATGTTGAAGGGAATCAAAGCCCAAACCCTACCTCAGTAACTTTTAGCAATATTGCGGGGCTTAATGGCGCAGCTAGCCTTTACGATGTGGCGCAAATCTTGCAAAAGACCTTTGATAATAACACTACGACAAAGAGTAAAATCAAGGTCGAAGTCCGCGAAGGTCGGTTATTGCTGCGAACCACCGATTTTGCTAAGAAGTTAACTCTGAGTTATGAGGGTGATCCAGGCAAAGCTTATTTGCAAAGTTTGGGTTTTGATTTAGAAACATCAACAGCAATTTATAGCTCGGGCGTTAGCATCAAATATCAATTGCAGAATGGGGGAGAAAAAGGCATTGATTTAACCACTTTCTTTGCCGGTAAAGAGATTGGCAATATCGAATTGGATGTTATTTGCCACGCCATTGCCAATAACAGTGGCGGAGATTTAAGTTACATCGATGGGCAGTTTATCGCTAATTCAGGTAACATTAATTCCATTTTCAATACCAATAGTGGTAGCTTGGCTTCACTGTTGGGCATAGCCGGCCATGCTTATGAAGAACAGGATTTTACAGTTAAAATCAATGCGCTTCGCACCAGCGCCGCAGAAATGTCGGATTTCAAATTAGATACCACTTACACCCTAAGTGGCACCCCGCAAGTTTATTTGCGTTATGGGATATTGGATACTACTCTGCCTACTACCGCCATAGGTTTTTCCAAAAATGTAAGCTATAAATTAAGCACCGGAGATTTGCCTTCGGTGGAAGATACCGTTGCTCCATTTAGGCTGACCAAATTTATAGGTGTTTTTTATGAAATGGGACGCTCTTTGCCCAGCTCCTTGGGAGAAAGATTAAGATATGCGGTTGAAGAAAAATTATCAGAAGAAAAGTTAGCACAATTAATAGCTGAGATTAAAAGTTTTGAAGAAAATTTTGGTGAAGTTTTTGATGGGTATATTGAAGACCTTGATAAGATGTTTGGTGCATTTGCAAGTTTTGCTGAAGAAAATACAAATTCTGCTTTAAGCACAGCAGTGACGACATTAGCATCCGCAATTGAAAATGTTAAAGATAATTATCTTATTTTTATTGCTGAAACAAAAGAATGTAAAGAGAGCATTACTGGTGGAATGCCATTATCTTATGCCACTTTACAAACTAGCTTTAATATTTTAAAAGATGAATTTTATTCCGCCTTAAGCGAAGCTCAAAGCGATATTAAAAGCCATTTAAAAACTTTTGTTCCTGATAACTTTAACATTCCCATTGAATTTGATGCGTTTGGCACTGGAATTAAACTGGGAACCATAAGTGTTGATGAAAATGGCTTAAGCATCGATACCCAGGCTTCAGGCATAGGAGGACTTTCATTATTTGCTTTTAACGACAGCTTTTCCATGAATGCCGTGGTCGGTTCCATCTATGAATTTTTTAAAGAAAAACTACTGAAAAGCCTTTGCGATGCTGAAAAAGGCTTATTGGCAGAAGAAGTTCCCATTTTAGGTAAAAGTATCAGTGATATTATGGGGCTAGACCAAAAAATCAATGATTTGATAGTCAGTTTAAATCAAAATTACCCTCGTACTTTACAGGATTTGCAAGTCCGCTTTGAAAAGTTTTTAGGAGTTACCCTAGGTTTTGAAATCATTGATGGTTGTTTAATCATGGGTTTTACTTTGGAGCATAACATTAATTCCCAAAAATACAGCTTTGACAGCTTGGGAGGAAAGGATAGTTTTGTAGGCGGTGCTTTTGAGGCTTATTTGGACGGAGCTATTAAGCTTAATTTTCAGCTAAAGATTGATAGTCAAGGCGAAATTTCTTTAATTATCCCCGCCGGGGAGACTGATAAATTTATCTCGGGCAATATTAAATTGTTTTCAGACAAACTCAGTAGCGATCTCAACATATCTGTTGGCAAAGAGACCTTTCCGCTTTTACAAGTGGTTAACATGGGAGAACGCAAAAGTAGTTTAGAGCTAGAATTGAGTTTTGACATTGACAGTGGTAGTATCCAAGCTGGAAAATTAGAATTGGATGAGCTGCAAACCACTTTGTTTGCTTTTAGTGAAATGCACATTAATATGGGTGGCATTGATGTGGGCTTTATCCGCTTGGGTAAACTGCAGCAAATTGCTGAGGGGAAAAACAATATTATAAGCGAAAAGAACAGCCCAGGCGCAAAATTTGATGAAGTACCCGAGATTGGCATTTTGTTGCCCAAAATAGAGGCCTTGCAAAGTGTTGACATTGATGCACCGAACAACGGTGATTTAGTCTTGGATCTATCTAATCTAAAGTCCATTGATTTAACTAACCTTTCCTTATTTGAGCAATTGCGCTTGGTGGTGGATGGTTTAAGCGAGACTTTGCGGCGTGCCCAAAGCGGTATGACTAGTGATTTCATTAACAATTCTTTGCGCAATATTCCCTTGGTAGGAGATTCCATTGTGGGAACGGCCGACTTTTTAACCCAATTTGATAAAAAATTAGTGGAGCCCTTGCGCAAGTTTGTGAATTACACTCCCAATTTAGACACCATGGTGGTGAATCGACGCCTCGTAGAGTTACTGCAGGGTTACATACCTTTACCAAATGTTGATGAAAATGATAACAGTAGTGATTGTCCCTTATCAGATTGTTCTGAAACTTCGGTAACTTGGTCTGGTAAAACCTTTGATATGTACTATGAAGGCATTCAATACTTTGAAAGTAAAAACGGTGATGAAATTGGTTGGCGTATTCGTCTGCAAGGGAACTATGATTTAGCTGCAGATGCAAATTTTGACCTCGGAGCGCCGGGTCTAGGGCTTAAAGCTGAAGGGGGCGTTGGTCTCGATTTGGGTTGGATTTTTGATTTTGGCTTTGGTATTTCTAAAAATGAAGGAGCCTATATTTTACTTTCCAATGGTGATAAAATAGATAGTGATTGGCTGGGTAAAGGCAATTCGCAACTGGAGGGTTATGATGAAAATAATACCGACCCTGATAAAAGAGGTAGTGGTGATGATATTTTGCTCACTTTGCGTGCTTTCGTAGATGAAGGCACTAAAATTTATGGTTCCTTGGGTTTTTTACAAATGGAAGCCACAGTAAAAGAAGTTAACGGAACTGTAAAAGACTCTCCCACTAAGAGCCCTAATAGTGGCCAACAAGATGTTTTTAAAGCTTATTTGGGAGTGGATTTAAATGATGGTGTAAACAACAAAGAACATTTTTTCCAAGAAGATTTAGAAAGTGATAGGGAAAAGTTTTCTCAAATCAGTGTGAGTTCCTTGGCTTCAGCTCTTTCCCCGGAAGTGCATTTGCAAGGGGA
>JAAZFC010000061.1 GCA_012511955.1 Fibrobacter sp.
GCTCGTGAGTATGCTCCTGGGAAAAACGCCACTTGGATGTGGGTGGGAGCTTTGGGAACTGCTACTACCATTTCTGCTTTGCGAGTGGGGGCAGGCAAGCATTTTCCCTCAGATGTGATTGCAGGAGCTTTGGTAGGAAGCGCTTTGGCAAAGCTAGTTTTATGGGTGCATGAAAATAAAAATATGAGGATGACATTTCACCACCAAGGATTAAATTTACACTATCAATTTTAGTATAAAGCCCAAGTGGCTTTTACAAAAGGAGCTATGGGAGTGTCATAGTCCACCATAAATTTATCGTCTTCTATTTGTTCGCCTGTTTGATCTTCGGGAGAGAAGTTAGTGTGCCAATAGAAGTGTGATGTTCTAATGCCGCCTTCAATGGCAACAGGACCCCATGCCATGCGCAGTGCCGCACCATAAGCATAACCCCAAATAGAAGTGTTTTCAAATTTAGAATCATCAAAAAAGTTTTTACCGCCAGTCAAGCTCGCATAGGCCAAAGGTTTGATCATTAGCTGATATTGATAGTTTTTATAGATTCCGTAGCCAGCTTCAAAACCCGCTTGTACAATAAGGTTGCGAGATTTAACAGAACCATTTAAATCTTTCTTTTTTAAGATAGTTTCATCTAAAAGTTTGTTTTGAGCTTTTTGACTGGCTAAAATTTTATAGTCAAAAGTGCTTTGTTGAAATGCTACTACACCATTTAGACCAAAGATGCCATTGAAAGGTAGATGAGCACCCACTCCCATTAACGGAGAGTTCTCAATTTTCAAGTCAAAGGGGATATTGTTTACTTGATAATTATAAATAAAGTTTTTTGGATTAAAAGCTGGTTCAAAATACACACCAACCCCTGGGCGCTCTTCGTAACCCACAGAAGAACTTTCTCTAATGTCTTCGTTTGGGTCAGAAACCATGGACATCTGCGCCCAAAGAGAGATTTGAGCCATTAAAACAAGCATGATTATACGCATATAAACTCCAACTTTGTAAATATTAAGAAATATAGTCAGAAAAGTATCAATTTGGTATTATATTATATTATAACCATACATTGAGGAATATTTATGAAGAGAATAATTTTATTTTTACTTGTTTCATTGTTGGCTTTTACCGGTTGTTCTGATAAACTAGACCCTGAAGATCCAGCATCCATTAGACGTTGGCTAGACAAAAATGATATTGGTTTCGATGCAGGTACATTTATTAATTATGCTGCTAAAAGCGATACAGCTATGACCAATTTGTTTTTAAAAGCGAATTTTCAAATAAATAGTGCCGATGCCCGAGGAAATACAGCTGTAGCATTGTGTGCAAATAAAAACCAACCTAATATGGTGGCTTATTTGTTAGAAGCCGGAGCAGATCCTAATCTAAAAAACAGCAAAGGCATGAGTTCTTTGGTTGACGCTGCTTCTTTAGGGCATGCCGAAGTAGTAGAACTGATTATTGAGCACATTAAAAAAAAGGATCCTGAGTTACTTTCTGTGGACGAAGCACTACAAATGGCTGCTCGCCAAGGCTTTGTTGAAATAGTTAAAATTATGGTGGAAGCGGGAGCTCCCATTGATTCTAAATCAGGAGAGGGATGGACTTCTTTGGCTTGGGCTGCTAAAGAAGGTTATTTTGATGTGGTGGAGTATTTGATTTCCAAGGGGGCTGATGTGAACGTCCCCGACGCAGAAGGATATACTGCTCTTGATTGGGCTAAAAACGAAGGTTATACTAGAATTATTAATATCATTCGCAGATCTGGTGGTAAAGGAAAACTAAGATAAATATTCAAAACAGCAATATTATTTGATAAATAAGTTCCCTACAGGTTTTTGCTTAGGGAACTTTGTATTTTTAAGTCCTTATGAGAAAAATTTCCTTATTAGTAATTTTAGTTTTGAATTTTAGCAGCGCCCAAGAAACACTGCGAGAAATTCGTCAGCAGATAAAAAGTGTGGAGGCTGAAGCAGACCGCGAAAAATCTTTGCATAATCAAGAGCTTAAAAACAATCAGGCTCACCAAAAGGTTTTCCAAGAAAAACAAGCTTCTTTTCAGCAGCAAAGTAAAAGTTTGCAAATGCAGATTGACTCTTTGCAACAAGAACTCAAAGTTTTAGAAGAAGAACGCCAAAAAGAACAAAAATTAGTGCATTGGTTTGGCAATCGTCGTCAGCGTTATGCAAATAATCTCGCTAAAACCATCGATAGTATTGCTCCACTTATGCGCAAAGATTTTCCGGTGCAAAATATCGAAGCAGCTGAAGCGCTCAGCGATGTTTCTGAACAATTACGCAATAAAATCATCGGGCCCGAAGAAGCTCTAGGCAGAGTTTTTGACTTATTAATAGACAGAACGCAAATGGGCTATAGCACAGAAAATTGGACTGGCTTTTTAAGCGTAGGTGGGCGTAGTATTCCGGGAAAATATGTGCGCTACGGTGCAGTATCTGCTTTATTTATTAGCCAAGATGGCCATGAAGTTTATTATTTGGATAAAAAAGCAGGAGAATACGCTTGGCATTCAGTGGGAGAAAACTTAGAAATGCGCCAGTGGTTTAAAGATGCTTTAAAAGTTTCAGAGGGAAAAGCACCGCCTAGTTTGGTAATTTTGCCCTTTGGAGGAATTAGCATGGGAGGCGCAAATGAATAAGCGTTTGTGGATGCTGTTCTTGCTTTTGGGAATGAGGTTTTCTTGGTCCCAGGTAGATTTGGTAAAAGAACAAGCGGAATTAAATTCGGCTCGAGCAGATTTAGAAGAAATGCGGAAAAAGCGTGATCAAATCCTGGCTCAGCGCTGGCAAGATCGCCAAAAACACAACCAAGCAAGGGAAAAAAACAATGAAGTTTTGCGGGATCTCAAAGAAAAAGTAGATGCCCTAGCCACGGAGCGCGCCCGCTTATTCGATGAATTACGCGCAGTGCGTGAAGATGTAGCCCAAGCGAAGGCAGAAACTGAGCAAGCTCGCAATGAGTTTTTATTACTTTCTGCCCAACATGATCGCTTAGATGTGCTCAGTCGGCAGATAGACTTGGGCATAGCTTTCGCCGTGCCTGAGCGGCTGCAAAGCATTAACAAATTGCGCAAACGCATGGATTTATCTAGGCATAATCCCGCATTGATAGCTAGAGAACTTCTCAACGAAACCATGCAGCAATTAGAATTTACCCGCCAAATTCGCTGGGAAGAAGGGGACTTGTATTTCCCCGGGGCGGAAAGTTTGCGCGGACAAAGATTGCGTTTGGGAGCTGTGGGGGCAGTGCAATTTGCTCCCGATCAGCAACGATCTGCTCTAATGCTCGCCACTGCAGGGGATAAAGGACGAGTTTTTGCTTGGAAAGACAAGCTTTCAGAAAATTATCATCAAGCCATTGCTCAAGCTTTTCACGAACTTAAAGATTCTAATATGGTGGTTTTGCCCGCAGATATTTTGCTTTCCACCTTCTTAAGCGATGAAATGGCCAGCCAAGAAGAACTGAATTGGCAGCAAAGGCTGCGCAAAATATTCAATGATGGTGGTATTTTAATGTACCCCATTGCTGCTTTATTTATTCTAGCCCTACTGTTTACCCTAGAGCGCATAGTTTTTGTGACAATTCGGGGAATTCATTCTAAAAAGCAAATGAATAAGTTGGTGCTTTTGCTAGAAAATGGTGAATATGACGAAGCTCAAAGTTCTGCCTTAAAAATGCGGGGTTTAATAGGAAAAGTGGCTCGCAGCGTGGTAGAAAACACTGAAAGAACTCGCGAATACAGTGAAAATAAGCTAGAAGAGCTTTTTACCCAAGAAGTTCCCCGCTTAGAAAAACGCTTAAATGTCATTGCAATTTTTGGCAGTTCGGCGCCTTTGCTGGGATTATTGGGGACCGTGATGGGAATGATCCAACTTTTCGATGTGATAACCCTTTATGGAACTTCTGACCCGAAATTATTGGCGGGGGGAATATCCGTGGCATTAATCACCACCCAAGCGGGTTTAATTGTGGCCATTCCCGTGCAACTTTTGCATACTTGGGTAGCCAATAGGGTAGAAGCCCTGATAGTGCGCATGGAATCTTACGCTTTGCGTTTGTTAAACACGGTGTGGATTACTAAAAATGACTAAAATGGCTTTTTGGGAATGGCTTTTTCACTTTGTGTCCAAAGGTGGACCCGTTTTGGTGGTAATATTTTTTGTGGGGGCTTGGGCTTGGCTTTTATTGCTAGATCGCATGCTGCTTTTGCCTAAATTTGCCCGTTTATCTAAGCAATATCAAAGTAAAATAAATGAGAATAAAAACTATGATGGCGAATCCCTGCGCTTAATTTTAGAAGAACAGCGTTTTAACCATCAATATACCATGTCTAAACATCAAAGCACCATCGCAAAATTGGCTGCCCTAGCACCCTTGCTGGGACTTTTGGGAACGGTATCTGGCATGACCCATACTTTCCAAACCATCACGCGCTTTGGTTTTGGTAATCCGGTGCTTTTAGCCGAGGGAATTTCCGAAGCTTTGCTCACCACCGAAGCTGGGCTATTGGTGGCCTTTCCCGTGGTAATATGCGCCAATATTGTGCGGCACAGCCTGTTAAATTTAGAGCAAAAAGCTTGGACTTTAGCTTTACAAGAGGTGCAAAATCATGAGCTTTAATAAACGCAGTCGCCGCCGTTCTTCTGATAGCGATATTGATATTTCGCCCATGATGGATATGGTCTTTATCCTCTTAATCTTTTTTATAGTAACATCAACTTTTACTCGGGAAACAGGAATTGATGTGAGCAAGCCCAAAGCGGCTTCGGCGCAAGATTTGTCCCAAGAAAGCATTTTAGTGGGCATCACCAAGCAAGGCACTGTGCATATCAACGAATCCCAAGTTACTTTATCTGGTTTGCGCTTAATACTCAAACAATTAGTGGCGGAAAGCCCAGAAAGACCCGTGATTATTGTGGCCGATCGCGATGCTCCTTCGGGGCGCGTGGTAGATGTGCTTGATGAATGTAATTTGGCCAAAGTTCGCAAAGTCTCCATTTCTGCAACCAAAGAAGATTAATGGCTAGGTTTTTCACCATAGGACGCTGGTTTTTCTTAGTAGTGCTCGCCTTGCTAATTAATAGCTTGTTCTTTTTAGCGGTTCCGCTTTTAGATGCTATGTTTTCACCGGTTCCCAGTCGCGAAACCAAAACCGTGGAGTCTTTGATAGAGGTAGAAGTAGCTCATCGCAGCAAACCTCCTCCCAAACCCCAAAAAATTATGCGCCAGCTTTCCCAAGATCTCAAAACTTTTAAGGCTAGCCCCAGTGCTCCAGGCGCAGCCAAGGGCTTGCAAATGGATTTGTCTTTGGCAGGAGTGGGTGAAGGCGATGGCGTAGCGGTGGGTGGGAGCGGCATGGCAAATATGGTTTATGATCCCTCAGAAGTAGAAGATGAAGCTAAAGTTATTAAAGAAGTAACACCATCGTACCCGGTACGAGCGCGGCGCGAAGGTATAAGCGGATATGTGCGCATGTATTTGGTGATTGATGCCCATGGCAATGTGGCCGAAACCCAAGTTTTAGTGGTGGAACCCCAAGGTTATGGTTTTGAAACTGAAGCTATTAAAGCTATGCGCGCCTTTAAGTTTTCCCCTGCCCGCATTAAAACTGTACCCGTGGCACAAAAAGCCACTAAGGAGTTTGTCTTTGACTTGGGTTACTAAAATAGCGTTTTTTATAGGGATTAATTTGACCTTGCTTTGGGGACAAACTGGGGTAAAAGCTTCAGAACAAGATTTTTTTGCCTATGCCAATGAACTTTACGATCAAGGTAAATATATGGAAGCGGTGAGGTTTTATCGCGCCGCCATTGCCAACGAGCAATACGAGGT
Organism: Fibrobacter sp.; assembly: GCA_012511955.1. Taxonomy (GTDB): domain Bacteria; phylum Fibrobacterota; class Fibrobacteria; order Fibrobacterales; family Fibrobacteraceae; genus JAAZFC01. Next base: position 5,845 of record JAAZFC010000061.1, read on the forward strand.
TTTTGCTTGGTTTAATTTGGGTAATAGCTTAGTGCATATAGAAAGACATCATTTAGCCTTGGTTGCTTATAGGCGCTCCATTGAATTAGCCCCAGACTTTTCCCGCCCTTGGGTGTTAATTGGCGATTTATATTTCATTCACCAAGATATAGGCTTGGCTTTGGCGGCTTATAAGCGCGCGGTGGATTTGGGTGAAGATTCTGAACATCTCCACTATGCCATGGGCGAGTGTTATCGTTTAGGAGGAGATTACGCCTCAGCTCAAAGGCATTTTGAACAGCTTTTGCTATTAAATCCCGATAGGGTAGAAGTGTGGTTTGCCCTCGCTGAAATGCGAGAAAACTTAGAAGATTATCAGAGCGCTATCGAACTTTTAGACCAAGCCATACAAATATCCCCAGCCATTGGCGCTGATTTGTATTTTTATCTCGCATATTTGCATTTAGCCCAAGATTCTACTCGAGCAGCTATGGTGGCCCTGGAAGACGGCTTGGTATTAAAACCTCAGCACAACACCGCTCGCCGCCATTTAAGCCAGCTTTACGAAGACGCAGAAATGCCTTGGATGGCGATTTTCACCTTAGAACAAGGTTTGCAAAGTAATGCTACCGATAGAGAGTTGCTGGTGGATCTAGGTCGCATATTTTTAGAGCAAAATCGCTACGACGAGGCTCTGGATTATTTTGTCAAAGCGTGGCAACAAGGGAGCGTGCAAGGGCGTATTGGAGCCGAAAATGTGGGCAATGCCCTATACAATCACGGCGATACTTTGGCTGCAGAGCAAGCTTGGCAAAGAGTGCGCCAGCGACGGTGATTTACCACACAATTCCCAACTGACCCGCAGAACGCAAACCCTGATAATCCCCAGAATAACGCCATATCCCTCCACCAATCCATAAAAAGATAGTGGGGTAGAGGGTAAATTCTATGCCCAGTTCACGGTAACGCAAAGTGCTTGCCGGGTGCAAAAATTTCTTGTCCAAAGGATCTTCGGGGGTGTGTAAATCGCTGATTTTACTGCCAAAAGCGGTGTCTTTAGCCACCTGCGCCGCTGAAATGCTCAATTTAGCTTGGGGAATGCTCAAAGAATACTGGCTAAAAACTTCTTGGGCGTTGGGTCCTAAATCACCACCCAAAGATTGCCCATAATGAGTGTATTCATAAGCAGCTCCTTTGTGATGAGTATAAACCCAAGGTTCTATGCGAGTATATTCAAAATTCCATTCGCCGCTAAAGTGTGTGTAATTGCGTTGCCAGTTTAGACCTGCACTTAAGGCCCATTTATTGCCCCACCAACTGTCATCTAGCATGGAAAGAGGAGTTTTGCTGTCATCTAAAAAGAATTCCCCATAAAATTCCCAGTTAGGCAAAGTCTTCACCGATAAATCCAAAGCCATAGCCATATTATCGCGATCGCCTAAATAATGTTCTGCAAAAAAATAGGGTACAAAAGGTAAAGCATAGAGCCATTCCACGGTGCGTCCCAAAGAATCAGTGTCGTGATTGGGGTTAGAGCCCGCCGCTTCTACCGTGCTTCCGTAAATTACCACTTCAGAAAGCCCCACTTCTATTTTACCAGGCAATTGTGCACTCAGGCGATGGGCGTGCAAATATCTATCCAAAGCTTTGTGATATTTAGGCTGGGCATTCCATTGTTCATAGTTAATAAAGCCCAAATTCATGGCAAAACCTGCCTGCAGCATGGGGGCAGGAATATGATTCCAGCGTATAGTATCTTGCCATGGCCTAAAATTGTGCTGATTGCCCCGCATAATCACCCCATTGCGTTGGGCAGTACCTAATTTGATATGTTCCAGCCCTGCAAAGACCTTTATGCGATCATTTAGAGTATAAGATGATAATGTGGAAATCCAATCCCAAGTTCTTTCGTAGCTCCCTTGTTGATTAAAAGCAATGCCATTATAGGGTTGATAATCGTGAAAAGGAAAAGCTCGATTGGAAATATCGGTATAAACGCTGGCCTGGGCATAAAAATCAAATTTGGGTCCTAATTGTCCATAGGTATAGAATTGCGCCCAAGTGCTATTGTCTATATTGGTGCTGTTTAAAGTGTGCGCGCGCAGAGAATCGGCGAGTTTTAGACGGACTTTCACCCAACTATCGCCAAATTCATAGCCAATTCGCCCGGTGGTGTCTAAGTTTGCATATAAAAGTGAAGAATTTAGTAGTAAAAATACCAATATTAATCTTTTAATCATAAAAAATAACCTAAGGATATTTGATGGCGCATTCCTTGATTTTCGGTGAGCCAAGCCAAAGCGTAATTTAGAGTCCATTTTTCTGCTTGAATGGTACAGCCAGCATTAATTAAATCCCAGTGTCCAACAGCTAGTTCTGCTTCGGTGAAAAACATATCTAGGGTGTACATTAGTTCGGGAATGCTGCGTTGCAATCCCCCATGCAGAGTTAACCAAGGGTTAACAACATAATCCAAAGCTGTGTGGATGGAAATAGGACCGTAGCGCTCTAAACGCAGATCTAACATTAGGGTAGCACCTCGTGGCACAATTAAGTTTAAATGTCCACCTAATTGAATAATGCTATTTAGGGGTAAATAATTCACTCCTTTTTCGGTATAAGCTCTAAATTGATTTCCTAAATTTAGCACGGCAATTCCTGCCCCCCAACGGGGCGAATCGTTGCGTAAACGCAAGCCCCAATCCATGCCCCAGGCCATGGCGCTTTGATCTTGGGGTAAATCGCTGAGACGGTCTAATAAGTGTTTAAAATTTGCGCCAATAATAAAATGCGTGGTGGGCACTTGGACGCTAAAAGCTAAGCTTTGATCATAGGGTTTAAGTTCGTGGCCAGTGGCCTCGCCTTGTATATCGTATTCGGCAATATTATGATGGATATGGTTGTTATAGGTCAGTTGTAAACGAGCTAATTTATAGGGAAAAGCCCAAGCCATAGAGCCTTGATTAGATTGCACCGCTCCAGCTTTCCAAGAAAACGCAATATTTTGTTTTTGGGCGACTGGTGATGGCGAAGCTGGGTTGAGCAGTGTTGAAAATAAATCATTTTGTTCGGTGGACACCCCAGTTTGAGCCCTGGCCATACCCACAGTTCCACCAAAATCTTCTATAAAAGCAAAGGCTCCACCAGCAGTGTGCTCATTACTTAAAAAGTTTTGTGACCAGCCTTTAAGACTAAAAACGCAAATAAATAAAACAATTAAAGACCAAAAATTTTTCATGGAGATGTATTTACCAAGATACGGAGATTTTGTGAATCAGTTTGCAAGCTTAAGACAAGCAAATTATGAGCAAAAGTGGGGATTGGGAGAGTTAAAAATCCATTATTACTGCTATTAAGCTTATTTTGTTGCAAAAGTTTACCTTGAAGAGAATACCATTTGAGCTTAACACCATTGGCTTGGCCTAAGTCTATCAATAATTGCCCCCCTTGGACTTTAGCCTGTAATCGCTGTGGAGTTGGAGTTTTGCGTGCCACTGTATAATTGTCCCAACCTGGCATTTGATCCAAAGTTATCACATAATCGTGGTTCATAATATGCGCCCAATCTTCGGTGGTATTGTCATTAGCCCAACCATCCATGGCGTAATCACCATACCAAGGCATAAAAAAGGACCAATGTGCGCCATCGGTTTGCATACTGTCGGGGTAGGGAACAGAACCGTTTTCGCTGAGTGCAATAAGCTTTTTCGCGTCAAAAATATCTTTTAAATTCTCAAAAGAAGCCACCAAAGAACTGTGGTTAGCTTCCCGGGGGTAAAAGTAAAAATCTCGCCCAATTATATCCACCACATCATGGCCAGGGTACCATTCTAAAGCATCACTGGCTTCGTCCGAAGTCCATACCCAAATCAAATTGTTGATTTCATGATGCTTAGTCAAGCGATCGTACATTAAATGGTAAAGGGCTTTAGCTGCGCCAGGACCTTTGTATCCCCACCAAAACCAGCGCCCAGAAGCCTCATGTAAGGGCCGCCATAAAATAGGAATTTTTTTGTCAGCTAAAATTTTAAGCTGCGAAGCGATGTAGTCAATATCGGAGATAATATTTTGATATTCGGCACTTTCTGTGTCAAAATCGGTATAGCTATTTGAGTCAACAAAAGCTTTATTGAGGTTGAAATCCACGGAGGGAGTGTTGCCCGAAGAAGGTGAATAAAAAGCTTCTACAGTTTGGCTCGGGTCTTTCCAATGCCAGCAATAAATGGGAATTCCCCCACGCAGGTAAATATCTTCTGCCAATGCCAGGGTCGCTTTATGGTAGCCCTGAAACCATTCATCCGTGGAGTTTTTGCCCGTACTGTGCATAAAATCCAAGCCCATCAAGGCGGGAAGCTTGCCAGAAGCATTTTTTATCCATGCAAACTCTTCTTGGCTTTCCACAGTTTCCGGAGAATACTTACCATCGTTTTGCATTACATTGTTGGTCATTACCCCACTAATGGTTTTGCGCTGAAAGTTTTCTAATAAAAAATTAAACATCTGCTGAGCTTCTACAGAAGCATTGGGGTTTACTAATTGTGGGCTAATGTTAAAAGCTGTGGCTTCATAAGGGGTGATTTCTGCGTAGTCAATGTCCACCCAACCCCATGAATTGATAATCTCAATGGAGTTTTCTCCTTTCTCCAGTTTGATTTTTCCCGCTGCTTTTAAGTTAGTAAAATTTTGGCTATAAGGAAATGAAATTTGTCCAGTGGAGCTGCCGTTTACAGTTAGGTTTTGGATTTTTCCTCCCTCATCGTTGGCTTGGGCGTAGTTGAGCCATAGCGTATAAAACCCCGCAGAATCCATATTGACTTTAAAGTTTAGGTTACCTTCCCGCATTTGTACATAAGCTCCGCCCGAAGCTTGAGTATCCTCGACAATTTGCACAGCATGGTCATGGATGGGGATAGCATTTTCAGCTTCGTAACGAACTTGAGCATTAGTCAAAGAAAATAGCACTAACAAAGCGATAAAACTAGAACGAAACATAATAACCTCAAAATAAAATATACATAGTACTTAGCTTATATGTTTGAGAATAACTCCTATATTTACAGCTACTTTACTTTATCTAAAGGAAAAACATGAAAATTCAAAAAAACTGTGTGGTTTCCATGCACTACACTTTAACAGATGACAATGGTCAAGTAGTCGATAGTTCCCAAGACCGAGATGCTTTGGATTACATTCAAGGTTATGGTATGATAGTGCCTGGTTTGGAGAAAAACATGGAAGGCAAAGCCATCGGTGAAAAATTTAGCGTAAAAGTAGAGCCTGCTGAAGGATATGGTGAATATCGCTCCGAATTAGTACAAGAAGTACCTCGTAGCGTGTTTCAAGGTGTAGATGAAATCGAAGTGGGCATGAACTTTATCGCCAACAGCCCTGAAGGGCAAATGATGGTAACCATCACTGCTGTAAAAGGTGATAATGTGGAAATCAATGGCAACCATCCCTTGGCTGGGCAAAATCTTAATTTTGATATTGAAGTAGTGTCTGTGCGCGAAGCCACCGCCGATGAACTAGAAAAAGGCCTTGGCGGCGGTTGCGGAGATTGCAGTGGCAATGAAGATTGCGACGAAGATAATGACTGTGGTGGAAACTGCGGTTGCGACTAAATTTCTTCTAAAATTCTTTGTAGTCTGCCCATGTCATTTTGCAAAAGTTGCAAAAGCATGGGCATTTCTTCGTACATGCTTTCAGAAAAAAGCTTGTTGTTGTTTTGAGTTTTTTGGTAAAACTCCTCCCAATATTTTTTAATGTCTTTGGTGTAAGCTAAAATTTCTTCTGAAATGCTTGCAATTAAAGAGTTGTTTAGTTCTTTTTCTTTTAAGATTTTTTCAATAGCTTTTTTATGAGCTTTATGTTCTCTTATATTATGTGAAACTCTAATAGCTAATTGCTGATTTATGGAGTCTTTACAAATCCAATCCACTGCTCCCATTCGCAGGCCTTGTTCAATATTTTCACTGGACTCCCTAGCCATAATAATTACTGGGATGTCTCCCCAGCGCGCATCCATTTTCAAACCCGCAAGGAACTCCAAGCCTGACATTAAGGGCATATCCATATCAAGTACTATTAAATCGGGCAAGCGCGGGCTAGTTTCTAAATGATCAAAAGCAGCTTCGCCGTGATTTATGCCATGGGTTTCAAACTTTCCAGAACTCGTTAAGGCTTGGTTTATTTTTTGTAGAGTTTTAGTGTCATCGTCAACAACTAAAATACGATAGCGGTTAGTAGTCATTTTTTAGCCTATATGAGAAATAAAAGCTCAATTTAGCAAAAAGGCTGGTATTACCAGCCTTAATGCGGTCGGGCGGACTTGAACCGCCATGTCATTGCTGACACTAGTACCTCAAACTAGCGTGTCTACCATTCCACCACGACCGCAGAATTTACCTCAAAGTAGTAATTTTAGAGAGGTATTTCAAGTTATAGATACAAAAGTTTTAAGAAACAAAAAAGCCCCTAAAATAGGGGCTTTTATAGATAGCGGGGGCAGGATTTGAACGCTGCGACCTTCGGGTTATGAGCCCGACGAGCTACCAGACTGCTCCACCCCGCAAAGAGTGTCATACAAGTATAGTAAAGATATTTTGCGTGTCAAGGTTAAACAAACTTTTTTAATACATCTTTGTTAGAAACAAAATAATCTAAGCCCGATGCTATGGTGGCAAAGGTTATAAAACCCATTACAGCGGTGGGGACATAATTCCATATAGCCTCCCATTGGGGTATATAATCAAAAAGAGGATCTAATTCACCTAACAAAATAATCATAATTCCTATGCCCTGTATGGCAGTCTTCCATTTGCCACTGGTGCGAGCAGCTATCACCATATCTTGATTGGCGGCTAAAGTGCGCAAAGTTTCCACGCTAGATTCTCTAAAATAAATCAAAGCCACCATCCACACAGGAGCGTATCCTGAAGCCATAAAGCACAAAAAGATGGTCATATTTGATATTTTGTCCGAAAAAGGATCTAAATATTTGCCTAAAGTACTGACTTGATTCATTTTTCGCGCTAAATAACCATCTAAAAAGTCGGTAATCATAAAGCCCACCACCATGATAATGGCAAGACTTTTAAAAATCATATTATTGTTGTGGTATATCAAGTCGTTATCATAAAAGAAAACCCAAATAAAGAATGGCGTTAAAACTATGCGGCTCATGGTGAGTTGGGTGGCCACGGACAGCGGTTGTCTATGATCAGAATCTCGGTAATACCAATATAAATAGCCTATACCCGAAGCGCACATTAGTAAGATGCTAATCACCATGCTAATTTGTTGAAAATGTTCAATATTTATCACATATACAATCAAAGTTATGGAGATAGAAATGGTAGTTGCTTTGGACCAGAAAGAAGAACGGCGTAGTTTTTTCCCTTCTCGGGCAATGCCTAAACTATACATGGCGCGTCCTATCAATCTAAAAAGCAATAGAACTGTTCCTACCGAAAGTAACCAATGAAAATCATAAGGCTTAATAAGATTGCGTATCAAAATGTTGATCATTACCGCAAAACTCAATAATCCTTCTAAAAAAGAGATCCAAATCTGGTAATATGGCTTTTCCACATCTTGGTGGCGTATGTAAAATGAGGTGTACCAGGCGATAAGAGTTACCGAAGCTAAAAAAGCTACTGCTATAGCCTTTTGGTCTGACCATATTGCGTAAAAAATAGGAACAAAAAAAAGCATGGAGAGTATTCTCCAAACTCGTCCTTCGATAATCGTCTGTAAGCGATTCATAGGTCGTTTAGCCATGATTTTCCTCGTACAGCGCTTGAGCGTGTTGCAAAACAGTGGGGGAGTCAGTATCACCTAACATTCTAGCTAATTCTTGGATGCGTTCTTTTTTATCCAATGATTTAACTTGAGTGTAAGTTCTACCATCTTCTTCTTCTTTATATACAAAAATTTGCCATTGGGCTTTACTTGCAACTTGGTGTAGGTGCGTAATAGTCATAACTTGGTGGTATTTGCCAAGTTCTTGTAGGTTATTTCCAATATGATGGGCTATTTCTCCACTTATACCCGCATCTACTTCGTCAAAAATGAGCAAGGGAATATCATCGCGATGGGCGAGCACGGTTTTAAAAGCCAACAATACTCGGGATAATTCTCCACCACTTACTGCTTGGCGTAAACTTTTGAGTCCTTCGCCCATATTAGGGGCAATTTTAAACTCCATTTTATCTAAACCTTGAGAATTTGGGTCACTCGATTTCTCAAAATCAGCGGAGAAAATAACTTTAGGCATTCCTAAAGTTTGCAAAATTGCCACCACTTCTTTTTCAAAGATTTTTGCAGTCTTTTTCCGTGCAATGCTGAGCTTTTCTCCTATATTCATAAGTATTTTCAGGTCTTCAGAAGCTTTTAGCTCAAGCATCTCTAAATCTGCATCAATGTTCTCTAAAGAAGCTAGTTCTTCATAGCGCTGATTTCGTAAATCAATTAATTCTTCCACGCTTAAGTGATATTTTCTCCGGAGGCGCTGTAATAGTGCTAATCTGCTGTTGATTTTTTCTATGTCAAAAGCAGAAAGAGTGCTCCCGCTATTAATCTTGTTTAAATCCCTAGTGGCATCGTCTAAAACGATGCGAAACTCTTCGGTTTTTTGGTTTAAATACTCTAAGTTTGGTGCGAATTGCAACATAGAATTCAAGTGCTTTTGAAAGTTGTGCAATTGATCCACTAGGCCATTTTCATTTTCTAAAATATTTAAGCTGTTTTCTAAAGCTTCAGCTTTTTGTGATTCTTGCTCAGTGCTTAGTAGTTCAGCTTCCAGGTTTTCCTCTTCGCCGGGAATCAAGTTAGCTTTGCTTAATTCATTGTGTTGAAAAATTATAAATTCTCTTTGGGTGGATAGCTCTACGGCCTTGTGCTGAAACTCTAAAACGGCTCCAAAGCTTTTATTCCATTGTTTCCAAGCTTTTGCATAATTTTCCTTTAGCTGTGAAAAATCTCCGAAATTATCTATTAATTCCAGATGGGTACTGGTGTCGCGCAGCATTACTTGTTCGCTTTGCCCATGCATTTGTAATAGCATATCTCCTATTTTCGCTAAGTCCCCCACTTTCACTAAAGAACCATTTATACGCGCTCTACTTTTGCCACTTTGTAGAATCTCGCGCTGAATAATAACTTCGCCATCGGGACAATCAATTTGCCACCGTTGTAAAAGCTTCAAGAGCTCAGGGTTTTGGGTCTCAAAACACGCTTCCACCGTGGCTTTTTTCTCTCCATGGCGCACCATCTGCGCTGAAATCTTGGAACCAGTGCAAATTTTTAGGCTAGAAAGCAGTACAGACTTTCCCGCACCAGTTTCACCAGTTATGGCACAAAAACCAGGTTGTAAATCTAAATCCGCACTCTCTATTAATGCCAAGTTTCTAATTCTTAAATGTTTTAACATAGTTTAGACCTTTGGTTTAACTTAGGTTTTCCAGCCCAACCCAATTTTTCGCGTAAAGCATCAACAAAACCATTGTGTGTGCTAGCGATAAAGTCGCATGTACATGGGGAATTTTTTAAAAGCAGTTTTTGCCCAGGCTCTAATATAGTGCTTAAGCGACCATTAACCCAAATACGCACTGGTTTTGCATTACACTCTTCGATTTTTATCAGAGAATCATCGGCAGGGATTACCAGCGGGCGTACAGTGAGGGTAAAAGGGTTTACGGGATTGAGCACAATAGTGTGGGTGAGGGGGTGCAAAATAGGTCCACCAGCAGAAAGATTATAAGCTGTGGAACCCGTAGGGGTAGAAATTAATAATGAATCTGCCCAATATTCGGTGAGCTCTTGCTGATTTAAACTCACACCTAAATCCACCATGCGTTCGGGCAAAATAGCTTCTATTTGCACTTCATTTAAGGCAGTGTCGGTAAAAATCAACTTATCTCCAGCAAAAATCTCGAAATCTAGCATGGCTCTTTTATCCAAACTAAAATTTCCACTCACAATTAAATTCAGAGCGTTTTCTAATTCATCACTGGTAAAATCTGTTAGAAAACCAATGCGCCCGGTATTGATGCCGAGTAGGGGAATATCTGTGCCTAAAGCCATGCGTGCCGCAGAAAGCATTGTGCCATCTCCGCCAATGGCCACCATGGCATCACAACTTTTAATTTGCTCTTCGCTGGCAACATCAAAATTATGTTTTTGCAAGTTTTCATTGACTAAAATAGAGATTTGCGGCTGTTTTTCTTGCCATTTTACAATGCGCTGCAAAATATCTTGTAAATCCTGGTTGTTTTCAGACCAAGCTACGAGAAATATGGTTTTTGCTTGCTGCATGAATTTAAGCTTCCTTTGGGGCTAAATTACTTTGATTAAAAAAATTAGGAAATATATTAAAAACCTGGTTAGAGTTTAAGGAAGATTTTCCATGAGCTACTCCAGCTAAGACCAAAATAGCCATATCTACCACGGGAAATTCACGGCAACCCTCAAAATTTGTGCCCCCAATATCATTGTTTCCACGAATCACTAAGCCCTCTTCGTAAATTCCTAAATCAATTTCAATTTTTTTAAGATTTTTTATCAAAGCATCTAACATAATTTGTTCCCTTTTTATATTAGACGCCGACATACGCAAAATTGTTTCGCCTTCTGCAAAAGCTGCAGCCACAGCAAGCAGTGGAATTTCTTCTAAACAAGTATTTAAAATATCATTGGTAAAGCGCCGCCCCGTGAGTTGCTTTGAGGTTTTTATCCTGATATTTCCATAAACATCACCATAGCCCCGCCGCTGAGTGCTTTCTATTTCTGCGCCCATTCTTTTGAAGGCGCCAAAAACTCCCGTGCGAGTATTATTTAGCAAAACATTTTCAATTAACAGCTCAGAATTGGGAACTAAGGTAGCTAATAATGCCCATGCAGCAGCTTCGGTGGGATCTCCAGGCACAAAATAATCTCTACCAGTGAGCATTTTGCAAGTTTGCAAAGTTGTATGGATTTTGCGTTCTATTTTTAACCCTTGCAAGCGCGCTAAGCGCCGACTAAATTCATCCATTTCTTCACTGGTGTTTTGCACGGTTAAAGGTGCACCAAACCATGTTAAAATCCCTGAAATAATATCTCTAGTGGCTTTAACTTCATAAAAATCTAAGCTTTGCTCAAAAAACAAAGCTTGGAGCATTACTCTAACCTTGGTTATGGGGTCAATTTCGTCCCCTTTATTTGTTTGCAAAACAAAGCAGGGTGGGCCAAAAGCGATTCTATTGTCTGAATTTTCCCTTAGGGAAAACTCTGCGAGCAATTCAGGATAAACTTTATTCTCTATTTGAAAAACAGTTTCTGTATCTTGGGAAAGAAGAATTAATGCTAAATACTGACCCCATGAATCCTGGGGAAGTTGTTGCAATGGGCTAAAATGGTGGAAAAAACCTTTGCCCTCTATATAAACCCTGTGGCTTTCTGTTTTAATGTCAAAATTATTGTGATTTAACCAGGCTACAAATTCATTCATTGGAGTAGTGAGATTAAAATCTTCAATGATGGTGCGTCCCCGAGCAATGCTTGCCACTAAAATAGCTAACAATGAAAGTTGGCGGTCGTTTTGCACCCTAACTCTTTCTGGAATTTCTTGTTGCTTGATAATTTCAATCATATTCGCACTTTGGCTTTTAAATCCTTAACTTCTAAAATTTTTACGCATAAATGGGCGTCTTCTAAGTTTTTAAAGCCTAACAAAAGAGTTCCACCTACTCCCTCTCGCACTTTAGCAAGCTCAATGTCTAAAACATTAAGACCGTGTTGTACTAAAGGTTCAATCACCCCTAGCAATGCACCAGGCTGGTCGGGAATATGCACCATAACTTCGTGTAAACTTTGGGCAAAACCTTTACCCGTGCTAGACAAGCTGGCTCTAATATCGGATCCCTGTTTAAAAAAATCAGCGAGTTTTGCATCTTTGAGTTTAGAATTTTCCATGGAACATATAATATCATCTATAACTGTTTTAATTTCATTTAAACTATGGGTTATCTCTGTGGTATTAGTTTGGATAATATCTTTCCACATTTGCCATGGAGATGCCGCAATGCGGGTCATATCTCTAAAGCCCCGACCGGCCAAATGTTGGTAATCATTTTCCACAATCCATGGGGGAATACTAGCGGCTAAAGCTGTGGAAATCAACTGGGGAGCATGGCTAAGTCGTGCCATAATGCGATCGTGTTCTTGGGCTGCCAAAGTTACCTGATGGGCGCCGGTGATGTTAATGACATCCACTAACTTTTGGTATGCCTCGGGCTGAATATTCCTTTCAGGACATAATATCCAATAAGCATTTTCGAAGATAAAGGGATCGCTGTGTTCAAAACCTCTTTTTTCAGAGCCAGCCATGGGGTGCCCTCCCACAAAAAGCAGAGGAGCGGGTAGGGTTGCTCCTAATTGGCAAATTTCCAGCTTAGTGCTGCCAATATCGCTAATTACAAGATCTCTTTGCACTAAATGCACATGTTTTTTGATGCTTTCAATGTTTTCAACAATATTAGAAGCAGGCCCACACAAAAGAACCAAGTCTGAAATAGGCAACCATTGTTCAATTTCATCGTAACTAAAGCTGCGATCAGCTAATCCTTTTTTTACAGCTAAAGGTGCATTTTGGGGAGAGCTAATAGCGTGGATTTTAATGTTTTTTGCGGATTGACGAATGGCAGAAGCTATGGAACCTGCCAATAATCCAAAGCCCACCAAACTCACTATCATAAAATTTCCTCGGCAGAGTGTTCAGATTCTGTGCGTCTAGTTTTATGAATAATAGTGCGGTAAATCTTTTCTAAGTATGGCGCGGAAAGCGGTCCTGTATTTTCTTTTAATAATCTGGCTATTATTTTATCTTCTCGACTAGGGTCGTGAACCGGGAGCTTTTCTTTAGCTTTTATATGACCTATTTCGATGGCACATTGGGCTCTTTCGTTTAAAAGCTGTAGTAATTTTAGATCAATTTCATCAATTTTGTTTCGCCATTTTGCAATGCTCATATTAAACCCTGTTTTGACAAGTGTAAGTTAAAAATAAGAATCATTTATTCAAAAATAACTTTAAACTGTGCTGACCTGCTTTACCCTTTATGTTTTTCATTCCTATTAAGCCAAAATCTCTGCTATCAGAGCAGTTTAAAGCTTTAGTACAAGATAACCAAAAATAGTCATCGTCAAAAATAATTTGTGTTATTTCTTTATCGTTTTGCCATAAGCTGCGTCTAAATTGTACTTGGCGCGCCACTGGATCTGCTAATTTTAATTGTAGTTGGGCGATATAAAGTTCTTGCCAATTGGCGTGGACCAAATCAGTTGCACTAATGGGTAAATTATACATTTGTACCGATCCCACCTTGTTTAAATCAACAAGATTGCCGTTAATCAGCAGTTCTAATTTTAAACTAATGCTATCCGTGGGTTTTTGTTGTTTAAATATTTTATAAGCTAAATCAAATTCCCAAAGTTCTAGTTGTTTCCACTGCCAAATATCGCCTTTTTGGGGGATTTTTAAGTTTAAATCAGTAAGAAACCAAGAGTCTTCTTGTAATTCTAAACTGAAATTCTGGTTTGTTAAAGTCGCCCCTTTTTTGACTTCTAAAGTTTGCCCTGAATTAGCTGCCACCACGCGTATCATGCTATTAGCTTTGGGGTCGCTAAAAAGCACCACATCTCCATTAGTTATGCTTTTTTTGGCATTATTTCCTTTGTGAAACCACACAATGCTCTGATTTTGTGCAAAAGGATAAATATCATGGGTGTTTACCCATATAGCTTCTAAAAAGTTCAGGCGCACCCAAATTCCTCCCGCTAGAAACGCGCAAATTAAAAGCAATTTAAAAAACAAATTCCCTTTAGAATATTTGCGTAAAATTGCACGGGAAGAGCGGGCAGAAGCCATTTTAGGAACCGTCTTTCCCTGAATCATTAAGTGAAAGCACCGCTAAAAAAGCTTTTTGAGGAACTTCCACTGAACCGATGTTTTTCATTCTTTTTTTCCCTGCTTTTTGCTTTTCTAGTAATTTGCGTTTACGAGAAATATCACCCCCATAACATTTGGCAGTAACATCTTTGCGCAGTGCTTTTAC
>JAAZFC010000004.1 GCA_012511955.1 Fibrobacter sp.
ATAAAGCTGTGATTACCAATGTGGGGCAAAGTCATTTAGAAGGTTTTGGCGATTTATCCGAAGTTGCTAAAGAAAAAGCATCCATAAAAGATGGTTTTGCTAAAAAAGGCACGCTTATTATTAATGCTGACGATCCTTTTTTGAATAAAATGCGGAGTACCAAGCGGTACAAAATCGTAACTATTGGCCTTAGTCGCGGACAGTTTTCTCCTCGAGAATTGGTGTGGGATAGCAATGCTTGCGCAAGTTTTCGCATAGGAAGAACCCAATATCGCTTGGCGGTGCCTGGAACTCATAATTTATACAATGCTTTGGCGGCTATTGCGGTGGCTACGCAAATGGGAGTTCCTAAAGGCATTATTTCCCAAGCTTTGGCTAACTTTAACGCTTCGGGAATGCGTATGGAAATCCGCCGCATGTCTGGTTTCAAGGTGGCGGTGGATTGCTACAATGCTAATCCTTCTTCTATGCGTGCTGCATTAGAAACCATCGCCAATGTGAAAAATGCCCAGCGTAAAGTGGCGATTTTAGGAGATATGCTGGAACTCGGTGTGAATGAAGCTAAGCTCCACGAAGAAATTGGTTTTTTAGTGCCTCAAATGAATGTGGATTTATTGCTTTGCATAGGAAAATTGGGCAAATTTATCCAAGAAGGAGCTTTGCGTGGAGGAATGTCTCCCGAAAAAGCCTTGCATTTCCATAGTCATGCAGAAATTAAAGAGTTTTTGCAAAATGAAGTACAAAAAAACGACTTGATTTTAGTAAAAGCTTCTAGGGGTATGAAGTTAGAAACCGTTGTCAATGGTTTAGAACAATTAGAACCGCAATTTTGGGAAGATAATTAATGAAAAATTGGCGCATAGATTATGTTTTGCTGATAGCAATTTTGTGCTTGGTAGGGCTAGGCGTTGTAGTGATCTACAGTGCTAGTATGCCTTTGGCCCAAGCGCGTAATCTGCCTGCCAACTTTTTTATAATTAGCCACCTTAAAAAAGTTGTGGTAGGCTTGATGTTTTTGGGGGCGGGCATAACCATAGACTATAAATACTGGTACAAAGCTTCGCGACCTCTGTTTTTTGTGAGTATAATCTTATTATTGGCCATTATTTTCAGTAGTGCCGCCATCAGCGCCCATGGTGCAAAACGCTGGCTTTCCATAGGTGGTTTTGATTTTCAACCTTCAGAATTAGCCAAATTAGCCATATTTATGATTCTAGCGGCCAAATTAGCCGAAGCAGGCCCGAAAGTGCGTAATCTTAAAGAGGGTTTTGTACAACCTCTGGTATTAGTGGCTATAATATTTCTGCTTATAGTGTTGCAGCCAAATTATTCCATGGCCACTATGATTTTCTTGGTTTCCATGGTGTTGCTTTATGCAGCGGGAACCAAGCTAACTTATTTGTTTAGTGTGTTTGCCTCCTTAGTTCCCGTGTTGGCAGTGGTGGCTTTACTTATGCCCTACAGGCGCAGTCGAATTTTGGCTCTGTTAGATCCTGCGGCACATACCAAAAGCTCTTATCAGCAGTTACAAGCGTTGATTAGTCTTGGAAATGGTGGTTTTTGGGGGACAGGTTTAGGGCATGGAACTCAAAAATTGGGTTATTTACCCATGCCTTTTACCGATACCATTTTTGCCATTTTAGGTGAAGAAATGGGTTTTGTAGGTACAAGCGTAGTGATTTTACTTTTTGGTGTTATAATGTGGCGAGGGCTTACTATTGCTAGAAACAGTCCCGATGTTTTTGGAAAGTTGTTGGCGGTGGCGATCACAGTTGCCATTGGTTTGAATGCTTTTGTGCATATAGGTGTGTGTATCAGGCTTTTACCTTCCACAGGGCAACCTTTGCCTTTGGTGAGTTTTGGTGGAACGAGTTTAATTATGAATTTATTTGCATTGGGAATTTTATTGAATTTATCTAAGCCTAAAACTAGTGGTTTGCAGGTGGAACAGCGGAGTATGGCATGAGTTTGCATTTTGTATTTGTTTGTGGTGGTACTGGCGGACATATTTATCCTGCAATGGCTATTGCAGAGTCTTTGTCAAAATTGGGAGTGAAAAAAATATCTTTTGCCGGTCGCGAAGCTTCCATGGAAGAAAAATTAGTCGCTGAGCATTATGATTTTAATAAAATTCAAGCAGTACCTTTAAAACGCTCTTCTTTTTGGGCTAATTTAACTTTGCCTTTTAAATTAAGCGCAGCTATTATGCGCAGTATAAAAGTTTTAAAATCCACTCAACCCAATGCAGTGGTGGCCACTGGTGGATATGTCTCTTTGCCCATAGTTTTAGCAGCAGCATGGTTAAAAATCCCCATTTATTTACAAGAACAAAACGCGGTGGCAGGGGTGGCAAACAAGATAGGAGCCAAATTTGCCCATAAGATATTTGTAACCTCTGAAACTGCGGCCAAACAATTCAAAAATAAATCCTCTGTGATTATGGGAAACCCTGTGCGAGCTTTGTCTGCAGCGCAAAATAGTCCTGCACCTGTGGAATTTGCCTCTGCCGACCACAAAGTGTTGATTTTAGGTGGTAGTCAAGGGGCTATAGGTATAAATGAAAAAATAACTGCATCGCTTAAACAGATTGCTGGGTTAAAAAAATGCGCTGTGGTTTGGCAAGCTGGGTTAAATAATGTGGAAAGCATTAGTAGTAATAATTCCATTCCTGATAATGTGCATGTCAAAGGATTTTTAGATGATGTTTATGCTTATATCCAGCATGCCGATGTGGTAATTTCCCGGGCGGGTGCTTCTACTTTAGCGGAACTTTTGGCTTTTGGCAAAGCGTCGATTTTGGTGCCATTTCCCTTTGCCACCGCTAATCATCAGGAGCATAATGCTCGAGTTTTAGAAAAAGCGGGTGCGGCATGGGTAGAATTAGACAATGCACCCAATGAACTTTGGACAAAAGTCATGAAATTATTGGGTAACCCAGCTAAACTCGAAGATATGCAACAAAAGGCTAAGCAAATGGGGATGCCCGATGCAGCGGATCGCATTGCCGAAAATGTTTTGGCTGATTTCCCTGAATTTAAGGGAGGTGCGCAGTGATTCCATCAACTAGAATTCAGCGTTTGCATTTTATAGGAATTGGCGGGGCAGGAATGTCGGGCATAGCCGAAGTTTTACATGCCAATGGTTTCAATATATCTGGTTCAGATCCTAGTTCAGGACCAGTGGTGCAATATTTGCGTAATTTGGGGATAAATATATTCTCCGAACATCAGGCTTCCAATGTAGAAGGCGTGCATTTGGTGGTGTATTCTTCGGCGGTGAGCTTGGATAATCCAGAAATTGTGGAAGCGCAAAAAAAGAAGATTCCCGTGATTCGCCGCGCCGAAATGTTGGGAGAATTAATGCGTTTAAAAAACACCATGGCCGTGGCGGGAACCCATGGAAAAACCACCACTACTTCTATGGTGGGAGCTATTTGGGAACTAGCGGAGCTAGATCCCACAGTGATTGTGGGAGGAATTGTAAAAGGCCGTGGCACTGGAGCACTTTTTGGGCAAGGTAAATACTTGATTGCCGAAGCCGATGAATACGATCGCAGTTTTTTGGATATGATGCCGAGTTCCACCATTATTACCAATATTGATGTGGATCATTTGGATTGTTATGGCAGTTTAGATGAAATTAAACAAGCTTTTATCAAATTTGCCAATAAAGTGCCTTTTTACGGTCAGGTGGTAATCTGCGGTGATGATGCTAATTGTCAAGATATTTTAAGTCATTTGCGTAAAACCGTGGTAACTTACGGTTTTGGTCCCCAAAACGATTATCGGGTGCAGAATTTAAGCTTTTTAGCTGACGGTAGCTCTAAATTTGAAGTTTTTAAGCGTAAAGAAAGCTTAGGTGAATTTATTTTGCCTATTCCTGGCAGACACAATGTTCTCAACGCTCTGGGAGCTTTGGCTTTATCCAACGAAGAACATATTTCCTTAAATGTAGTGCGTCGTGCTTTGGCCGATTTTAGTGGGGTAAATCGGCGTTTTGAACTTTTGGCACATACCCCAGATGATATTTTGGTTTACGATGATTACGCTCATCATCCTACGGAAGTTAAGGCGACCTTAGAAGGTGTGCGCGAAGCTTTTGCTGAAAAAAGAGTAGTGGTGGTTTTTCAGCCCCATTTGTATTCTCGTACCCAAGAGCAGTATGAAAATTTTGGCACTGAATTTTTGCATAGCGACTTGTTGTTGGTAACAGATATTTATGGAGCCAGAGAAGAACCCATAGATGGGGTAAATGCAGAGTTGATCGTGGAAAGCACCTTGCGTAAAGGGCACAAAAACGCTCATGCTATCGGTTCATTGGATAATGCCATAACTTTTTTGCAAAAGAATACCCAAACTGGAGATGTGGTTTTATTTATGGGCGCAGGTAATATTTGGAAGTGGGCGCGTAAATTTGTGGAGGAAAATCCATGAATATGAGAAATAAAGGCAGTCGTCGCGTAGGGGCAAATGAGCGCAAAAGGCGTGAATTAGCTCGTCAGCAAAGAACGCAAAAATTTAAGAATAAAAGCAATTTATTTATGCGTTTATCTTTTAGACTCGCACTGGTTTTAGTGGTGGTGGGCGGTGTTTCTTGGGCGGCGGTATTTGCTTACAAAAAAGTTGAAAATAATAACTTTTTCGTACTTAAAACAGTGAATATAGAAGGGAATCGCTTATTAAACTGGGAACAACTCATCTCTTTAGTGGGGGTAGAGGTGGGAACACCCATGCGAGATTTACCCTTAGATAGCATAAGTCATAGACTAGAGGCTTTGCCCTTAGTCAGCGTAGTGCAAATAAATAAAAAATGGCCTTTTACTTTGCAAATAAAACTACAAGAAGTACAACCATTATTTAATTTGCTAGAAGATAATAAGATTACAATTTTATCAAACAAAGCCACTGTTATGCCCACAGATGTTCATTTGGCAGCTTCTTTGCCTTATGTAGAAGCTGTAGATAGCATAGGATTAGCAGAAGCAGTTAAATTTTTGAACGCTGTGGCCAAAGATGATGAGTACCTATATCAAAATATTTCTCAAGTTATAGTACATAAAGGCCCTTTGTATTTTGAAGTTTTTATGCGTGATAGTCAACATAAAATTAAGTTTTCCCCCAAAAATATTAATAAACAAGTTTTTGCTCAGTACAGGTTGTTAGTTAAAGGTTTGGGCAAAAAAGTGCAAGAGGCTAAAGTTTTAGACATGCGCTTTCAAGGGATGGCAGTGGCAGTAAACCTAAAGCAGGAGAATGGCGATGGATAGCAATACCCAAGAATACGAAATCATAGTAGGCTTAGATATTGGAACATCTAACATAAATGTTGTAATGGCTGAGCTTATACCCAAAGAAAAAGATGAAAGATGGGAAATACGCGTTGTGGGTGCGTGCTCAGTTCCATCAGAAGGAATGCGCAGTGGCGTACCTTTAAATGTAGATGCTGCAGTCAAATCTGTACAAAAAGCCATAGAAGAAGCTGAACTAATGTCTGGTCAAGATGTTAAAGAGGTTTATGTGGGTGTTTCAGGCTTACATATAACAGCTATGGATGCCAAAGGGATGGTTACAGTAAGCGGTAGAGACAATGAAATAACCGTTGAAGATGTAGATAATGCCATAGAGCAGGCTCGCACCATAAATTTATCTTCGGATAAAGAAATTATTCATGTTTTGCCCAAAAGTTTTACCGTAGATGAAGAAACTGGCATAATTGACCCTGTGGGTATGACTGGGGTACGCTTAGAGGTAGAGGTTCACATTATAATAGCCACTACATCGGTGGTGCAAAATATTTACCGAACCGTAGAAAGGGCTGGTATAAAAGTAGCTGATTTAGTGTTGGAGTCTTGGGCTTCATCTTTTGCGGTTTTAAGTCCAGATGAACAGGAATTAGGCGTGGCTATTTTGGATTTTGGCGGTGGTACCACAGATTTAGCGGTGTTTTACGAAAACTCTATCCAACATATTCATAGCATAAAATATAGTGGACATTATGTGACTAAAGATGTGGCTGTGGGGCTTTCTACACCCATGGATAAAGCCGAAGATTTGAAGATTCGCCACGGTGCTTGTCGCCTTACTAGCATAGATAAAGATGATTTTGTAACAGTGCCAGGCATTGGTGGGCGAGAAAATAAACAGGTAGAGAAAAAAGATCTAATAAAGTTTATTCACGCTCGCATGGAAGAAATTTACATGCAAATAAATGCAAATTTAGAGAAAAATAAAATGAAAGAGCGTTTAGGAGCTGGAATAGTGCTTACCGGTGGCTCAATTTTATTAGAAAATAGTGCAGAGTTAGCAGAAGAAGTTTTTGGCTTACCCATAAAAGTAGGTTTGCCCAAAGTTAATTCAGGAATTACAGATCATATATGCTCTCCTGAATATGCCACTGGGGTAGGATTAGTAGAGTATGCGGCTCGTCAAAGAGAGTACGAAGCTCGAAGTAGTTCAAGCCACAAGAGTAATGGACAGGTAAAGAGTCTTTTTAGAAAAATTATTCAACTGATTAAGGAATACATATAATCAAGGGAGATATCATGAAAAACACAGCAAAAAACCCAACTCTTATTCTCGATGAGAGTTTTAAAGAAGCGGCGCGCATAAAAGTTGTGGGCGTTGGAGGTGGTGGTGGCAATGCGGTAAATCGCATGGTTACTAATGGCCTTGAAGGGGTGGAGTTTATTTCCATTAATACGGATAAACTTTCTCTGGATAACAGTTTAGCTGACCTTAAAATACCCATTGGTCATGAAAAAACCAAAGGTCTTGGTGCTGGTGCAAAGCCAGGAAACGGTTTTGATGCCATTCAAGAAAACCGCAAGGAAGTTGAAGAGGCAATTAAAGGTGCCGATATGATTTTTATCACTGCCGGTATGGGTGGTGGAACTGGTACAGGCGCAGCGCCAGTGGTAGCTGAAATTGCTCGGGATTTGGGTGTGCTTTCTGTAGCAGTTGTTACCAAGCCATTTCATTTTGAAGGACCAGTCCGCATGAGGCATGCCGAAGAAGGCATAAAAGCTTTACGGGAAAATGTTGACACTATCGTTGTGGTTGAAAACAATAAAGTGCTTTCCCTGGGGCAAAAAGCTACAGTTGCAGAAACTTTTGGCATAGTAGATGCTGTTTTAAACAATGCAGTTCTAGGCATTTGTGAAATTATTTTAACCCACGGGTTTATGCAAGTGGACTTTGCTGATGTACGCACCGTCATGGAAAATGGAGGTGATGCACTTATGGGTACTGGCACTGCTAATGGTGAAAACAAGGCTTTAATGGCTGCAGAAACTGCTATTAGCTCGCCATTATTAGAAGATGTGAATATCAATGGCGCAAGTCATGTATTAATTAACATCACCCATGGTCCTGAATGTGCTTTTGAAGAGTTAAATACCATTATGACCTATATCTACGAAAGTGTAGGTGAAGAAAATCAACCCAGTATTATTTGGGGTGATGTAGAAAAAGCCGATTGGGAAGATGATATTTCTGTTACGGTGATTGCTACTGGTTTTAAAAAGGAAGGTGAGCAGTTTGTAGAAGAATACAGTTCAATGCAAGAAAGACCTCAAGAAACTCCGAGTATTGTGCCACAAACCCAAGAAACAGAAGTTGTACAAAGTTCACCATCTATTCCTTTGCAAAATGAGAATGTGGAAGCTCAAACTCCACCAACAATTCCCATGCAATTTGAACAAAATGCCACGGGTAATTTGCGATTTGGCGAAGAGGAAAACTTCGGTGACTTTGCCGAAGAAAGCATTATCGAAAGTAAACCAGTAAGTGCTCAAAATTACTCAGAAAAGCTAGAGATAAATTACAAGAAAAACGAAGAAATTGACTTTGAGTCACCTAGTTTTTTGCGTAATCAGAATAATTATTAAAAGCAATAAAAAGGCGTTGTGCGTCCAACGCCAATATGAAAGTGAATACTCGTAATTCTCCCTTTACGGGTATTCGCTTCATTTTTCTAAATTAATTTTTAAAACTACGGGTAAATATGAGCAACACAGAAAGAAGAAAAGCTATTCGCTCTTTGCAAAGTAAGCGCCATATAGATTTAGTGCCTAATATGGATTGCGTTGAGCGTATGTACGAAATTTGGGCCAGTGATGTATTTGATTTACCCAAAATGCAGGGTTATTTACCCGCAGAAGTTTATAATTCCCTTAAAGAAACCATAGAAACTGGCAAAGCTTTAAACATAGATGTGGCCGATCAAGTAGCTGAAGCTATGATGGAATGGGCTATTAGCAAAAATGCTCGCTATTATTCCCATGTTTTTTACCCCCTTACCGGCAATTCTGCAGAAAAACACGATAGTTTTATCAATATCTCTTCCCAAGGGGGTGTTATAGAGCATTTTTCGGGTAAATTATTGGTGCGAGGCGAACCCGATGCCTCGTCTTTTCCCAGTGGTGGAATTCGCTCAACTTTCGAAGCCCGAGGTTACACTGCATGGGATGTTACTTCTCCTGCGTATATTATGCACACGCCCAATGGTGCAACTTTATGTATTCCCACCGCTTTTGTTTCGTGGACTGGCGAAGCTCTTGACAAAAAAACCCCGCTTTTGCGTTCCGATGTGGCTTTGAATAAAGCCGCCCAACGCGTATTAAAAATTTTAGGGCACGATAATGTTGACAAAGTAAATTCCTTTTGCGGGCCTGAACAAGAATATTTTTTAATAGATGAAGCTCTAGCTGCTTTGAGACCTGATATTTTGCTTACGGGTCGTACTTTAGTGGGAAAAAGCTCTGCCAAAGGGCAAGAATTTGGGGATCATTACTTTGGGGTAATCCCCCAAAGAGTGCAAGTATTTATGCAAGAGGTGGAAGATACCCTTTATAGGTTAGGTATTCCCGCTAAAACTCGTCACAACGAAACTGCACCTGCGCAGTACGAAATCGCCCCTCTTTTTGAAGTGGCCAATGTGGCTACGGATCATCAACAACTCACCGTAACTGTGCTACGCACCGTGGCAAAAAAGCATGGTTTTATGTGTATTTTACACGAAAAGCCTTTTGCTGGAGTAAATGGTTCCGGAAAACATATTAATTGGTCCATTGGCAATAAAAACCAAGGTAATCTCTTTGAACCTGGCGAAACTCCCCAAGATAACGCTCAATTTCTGCTTTTTTGCGCCGGAGTTATACGCAGTGTACATAAATACGGTCATTTATTGCGAGCGGTGGTGGCCTCGGTTTCCAACGATCATCGCTTAGGCGGTCACGAAGCGCCACCAGCTATTATTTCCATGTTTTTAGGCGAAGAATTGACCAGAGTTTTTGGTCAAATTAAAGATGGTGCTTTGGCTCCGGCTCAGACTAAAACCACATTGCATGTCGGGGTAGATACCTTGCCAAAGTTGCCCTTGGACAGCGCTGATAGAAATCGCACTTCTCCCTTTGCTTTTACGGGAAATCGCTTTGAATTTCGTTCGGCGGGTTCCAGCCAATCCATTGCGGGACCCTTGGTGGCATTAAATTCGGCTATGGCTGAGTCTTTGCACTATATCGCCGATCGTTTGGAGCAACTTCTCAAAGAATTAGACCTTAATGCAGCCATAGAATTAGTGCTTAAAGAAATTATGGTGGAGCACGGAAAAGTTGTTTTTAATGGCAACGGTTACGATCCCCAATGGCAAATCCAGGCCGTGCAAGAAAGAAGCTTGGCAAATTTGCCCACAGCAGTGGAAGCTTTACCCATGCTGAAATCTCCCGAAGTCGTAGAAATGCTTAGTTCTTTGGGAGTGTTATCTGCCACGGAATTATCATCGCGTTTCGAGATTTATGCCGAACATTATATAAAAAGTATAGAAGTAGAGGCTAAAGTCTTAATAGAGATAGTAAGAACTCAAGTTTTGCCCGCAGCATTTAAACATTTACAGCAATGCGCTTTGTGGCTTAATGAACAACCTGAAATGCCTTCTATGGAAAGCCCTTTGGCAAAGAAAATCGGCGCCGAAGCATGGCTTAAATACGCAGACATTGTAAATGAAAATCAGGATTATTTACAAGTTCATTGGCTAGAAATGCAAAATTTAACCCTGCTTTTACAAAAATCCCTACGTAAACTTGTGGATATTAGCGAGCAAAATAAGGATGAAAGCTTGGAAAAACAAATGCATTATATGGTAACAAAGATTTTGCCGTTACAAAATGAAATCCGTATGGTTTGTGACGCCATAGAGAGTGAAATTCCCGATGATTTATGGCCTTTGCCCACTTATAGCGAAATGTTATGGATGCTGTAAAATAGGCTCTTATAAAAAACACTTGTTTAAAATGCCTTAAATGATTACTATTTGTAATGTATAACATATTGGAGATAGTATGCCAAGAATAATTTTCTTATTTCTTTTAGTGGTGGCTGTTGGGGCTCAAGATGCGAAATTTGAAATCCCCGGTGCGACTATTAAATATGAAGTCAAAAGTTCCTCAATTACTGGGACCCGGTTGGTAGCTTTTGATTATGATAAAAAGCTTATGCGCATAGAAGTAAATTATACTGTGAAAGGAAAAGCTGGTACCGATAACGAAGTTTTCATTATGCGTAATGACACGATTTTTCAATTAGATCTCGAAGAAAAAACTTTCATGAATGTAAGTAAAAGTCAGCAAAGTGAGCATTTCCCGTGGGTAGAATCACAGATGGTTTTTTCCCAAGGCAAAAACTTGGGGGTAGAAATGATTAAAAACTTACAGACAAATGTATGGATTGCCTCGGCTGATAAATATTGGATTCATAAAGGTTTGATACTAAAGAAGTCTGTTACAGAAACCCAAGGGCGCAACACTTATGACCTTGCAAAACTGGACTTAAATGTTCCCAGTGAGGATAATTTTACAATACCCCGTGACTTCAAAGAAGTAGAAGATCCCATGTCTGCTTTTTTAGATGATTTATTTGGAGACGATTAATTTCCTTATATTTCTAGGTATTTTCTAAATTTGTTGCTATGAGTAATAGCGAATCTTTAAAATTTATGACTGCTGCAGAAATCCGCAGCTCCTTTATTGAGTTTTTTAAAAGCAAAGAGCACCAATTTGTGCGCTCTTCCCCAGTGGTTCCCCAAGACGATCCCACCTTGATGTTTATCAATGCTGGGATGAATCAGTTTAAATCTTGTTTTTTAGGGGATAATCCCAAAAAATATAAACGAGTGGTAAATTCCCAAAAGTGTATTCGCGTTTCGGGTAAACACAATGACTTAGATGTGGTGGGGCACGATACCTATCATCACACTTTTTTTGAAATGCTGGGTAACTGGTCTTTTGGGGATTATTACAAAGAAGAAGCCCTAGCTTGGTCTTGGGAACTGCTTACCGAAGCTTGGAAGATTCCCAAGGAAAGATTATTTGTTTCGGTTTACGAAGGAGATGACGAAGCATGGGATATTTGGAAGAAAATTTCTGGTTTGCCCGATGAGCGCATCATGCGCTTCGACGCTGAATCTAACTTCTGGGAAATGGGCGACACTGGCCCCTGTGGTCCTTGTTCTGAAATTCATTATGACAATGGCGATTTAGCCACCCAAGAAGAAACCTTTAGAGATCCGATTTTGGGAGTTAATGGCGAAAATGAGCGTTACATCGAAATCTGGAACAATGTGTTTATGCAGTACGAAAGAGTGGGTTCGGGAGATTTGATTCCCTTGGCTGCCAAGCATGTAGATACAGGCATGGGTTTCGAAAGGGTTTGCACCATTTTACAAGGGGTGCATTCTAACTATGATACCGATGTGTTTTCACCGCTCATCGACGAAATTGCCCGCTTAAGTGGCGTGCCTTATAGCAGAGATGAAAAAGGAACCCCTCACCGAGTGATTGCGGATCATTTGCGCACCTTGACTTTTGCCATTACCGACGGTGCATTGCCCGCCAACGAAGGGCGAGGCTATGTTTTGCGTCGAATTTTGCGCCGCGCTTCTCGCTATGCGCGTTTGCTTAACCAAACCAAGCCTTTTATCTATCAGATTTTGCCGGTTTTGGTGCAAAATATGGGCGAAGCTTTCCCTGAGATTCGCGAGCGTCAAGATTTTGTGCGCGATGTTATTCGTAGCGAAGAAGAGCGTTTTATCCGCACCCTCGACGCTGGTTTAGATCGTTTTAGCAAGATTGTTGCGGATTTAGATGGCAGCACAGAAATAGCGGGGGAACAAGTGTTTTTGCTTTACGACACTTATGGTTTTCCCCCCGATTTAACCCGTATTTTAGCAGAGGAGCAAGATTTAAGCATTGACGAAGCGGGTTTTGATAAAGAAATGGAAATGCAAAAAGAGCGCGCTCGAGCTTCCCAAAAACAAGGGCTTAGCGCCGGAGGCTCCGAAGGTTGGACAATTTTTGCCGAAGGCTCCACGGAGTTTTTAGGCTATGAACACGCCCAAGCCCAGGTTAAAGTGCTGCGCTATCGCATGGATGCCGGCAAACTTTCCTTGGTTTTAGATCGCACGCCTTTTTATGCAGAAAGCGGTGGACAAGTGGGAGAATTTGGAGTTTTGCAATCCGAAGCTTTAGATCTTTCCATCATAGATACGCTAAAAGTCAATGATATTTGGATTCATCGCGCCGATGTTATCACCGGTGAACTTAACGATGAGAATATGGCCAAAGATTTTGTGGCTATACCCGACAAAAAGCAAAGAGAAGCCACTCGCAAAAACCATAGTGCCACGCACTTGTTGCAATCCGCTTTGCAAAAAGTGGTGGGTGACCATGTGCAGCAACAAGGCTCTAGGGTAGATTCCCAGAGTTTGCGCTTTGATTTTACCGCTTTTCAGGCTGTGACCGCAGAACAGTTGCGCGAAGTAGAGGTTTTGGTTAATCAGCAGATTCAAGCGTGCTTGTCGGTGCAGTGCGAAAATATGTCCATGGAAGACGCTCAAAATCGCGGTGCTTTGGCGTTTTTTGGTGAAAAGTATGGCGACGAAGTTCGCGTGGTATCTATGGGGGAGTTTTCCCAAGAATTATGCGGGGGACTGCATGTGGAAAACACCGGGGAAATTGGTATGTTCCGCATTTTATCAGAATCTAGTGTGAGCTCTGGCGTGCGTCGCATCGAAGCCACTACGGCGCTGGCTGCACTGAGCACCAGTCAAGAGGAATTTGCTTTAGTAGAAGCTTTGCGCGGGCAATTCCGTTGCAAAACTAGCGAAGTGTTTATGCGAGTGGGGCAGACTGTAGAAAAATCCAAAACTTTGGAACGCGAAGTCAAAGCTTTGCAAACCCAATTAGCATCGCTAAAAGCCAAGCAAATTTTGGGAGATGCCCAAGTGGTTGCCGGTGTAAATTTATGGTTAGTAGAGCTAAATGAAAATCCCAAGGATTTTGCATTATTGGCCGAAGGGGTGCAGGCTAATTCTCCCAATGGGGTGGTAGTTTTGGCTAACTTAAACGCACAAAATGGCGCTGCCGCAGTGGTGGTAGATGCTGAAACTATCAAATTAGGGGTAAAAGCCGGGGATATTGCCAAGTTTATTGCCGAACAAAGTGGTGGAAGGGGTGGAGGTCGCCCAGATCGAGCCCAAGTAGGTATAAAAGAAGTAAAAAATATTTTACCCGCTGTGCAAAAACTGGTAGAATTTATTCCCACCCTAGTTTAAGGTCAAAATAAAGGAGTTTTTATGATTGGTGCTGTAGAAAATCTATTAATCGAGCAAATTCGCCAAAAAAAGTCGCTTTTTGCGGTGCTTTTAGATCCCGATACTTCGGAGCCCGATGCCTTGCTTAAAACTGGCGCAATGGCGGTGGAAAATGGAGCTGATATTTTATTTGTGGGTGGTTCTTTTATGGGTAATACCCATCTTTCCCAACAAGTTGCAGCCCTTAAGGCCAAGGTTTCAGCCCCTGTGATTCTCTTTCCCGGGGGAGCATCACAAGTGGTTCCGGGTTTCGATGCGGTGCTTTTTACCACTTTGGTTAGCGGTCGTAATTCTCAGTATTTAATAGAAGAGCAAGTTCGTGGCGGAGTTTTGGTAAAATCTTTTGGTATAGAGGCTATTCCCACAGCTTATTGTCTTATAAATAGTGGTCGCCCCACCGCTGTGGAGTTTATTTCGAACACCACACCTATTCCCGCCAATAAACCTAAGTTGACTATGGTTCATGCGGTGGCGGCAGAGCTGATGGGAATGCGTTTTATATACTTAGAAGCTGGTAGCGGAGCTGATGTACCAGTTCCTGTAGAGCATATCGCATTAACACGCAAAGCTACAGATTTAACCATCATCACCGGTGGTGGCTTAACCACCCCAGAAATGGCTAATTTAAGAGCCCAAGCTGGGGCGCAAATAATAGTTACGGGAACGACAATCGAAAAAAACGCCAGTGCGACTTTGGTGCGTGAGTTTGCAGATGCCATTCACCATGCTTAAAAGCTGGTTTTAGCATTTAAACTCACAGTATGAGCGTCATAATAGTCTAAAAATAGCGTGGATTTATACATCAGTTCCATGCTTAGCCTAGAGCTCATTTTCCATGCACCTCCCACCTGGATATTCATTTGTGAGGGGTTTAAAATTGGACCTAAATCCCAACCGAAATAGTGTTCAAATAG
This sequence comes from Fibrobacter sp., assembly GCA_012511955.1. Taxonomy (GTDB): domain Bacteria; phylum Fibrobacterota; class Fibrobacteria; order Fibrobacterales; family Fibrobacteraceae; genus JAAZFC01. The sequence goes on from JAAZFC010000004.1 coordinate 14,559, forward strand.
CAAAAAGCGATATTGGGCATTGGCGATTAGCTCTAGTTTTGAGGTGATTTTGTGCCCATAAAGTCCAGTTAGCCCTAAAACCACTTGATGGAGTTTGCCACCAGCGCTGTATTGCACCACGGCTCCACCCACTAGACGATGCTG
>JAAZFC010000005.1 GCA_012511955.1 Fibrobacter sp.
AACCGAAGGGCTCAAGCAAATCGCTTTTTATGCGGACAAAGTTAAACCTGACACCCAACATTTAGTGATTTTTGACCGCACCGACAAAGGCCGCGCCATGAGTTTCGCAGACAAAATGTACCGTGAAAATTTAGAGGGCGCTGCCGGTCCCCTTAGCGTATGGTGGTTTTAACCCCACAGATAAACTAAATTTGCTGTATGAAAGAAATTAGCCACCTCACTTTGTCGCCCGCAGCGAAGTTTAGCGGCGAAATTGTTTTGCCGGGTTCCAAAAGTATGTCCAATCGTGCCTTGCTGTTGGCCGCTTTGTCCACAGGAACCACGGAAATTAAAAATTTGCTGACCAGCGATGATACTGAATACATGCAAAAAGCTTTGTTGCAGTTGGGGGTAGAAATCATTCCCACTGGCCCCGTTAGCGTAAAGCTAAAAGGCGTGGGTCAAAACTGGGCGCAAAAAGAGCGCGCGGAGTTTTACTTGGGAAATGCTGGCACTGCCATGCGGTCTTTGACCGCGGCGCTGTGCTTGGGGCGCGGAGATTTTACTTTAACCGGCGATCCCCGTATGTTGGAGCGCCCCATCGGTGATTTAGTGGATGCACTGCGCCAAGCAGGCGCGAATATTGACTACTTGGGGCAAGAGTCTTACCCCCCCATGCGAATCCAAGCTCGTGGTTTGCAAGGGGGAACTGTGCGCATCAAAGGCAATACCTCGAGTCAATATTTGAGCGCCTTGCTTATGGCAGGGCCATACGCCGCCCAGCCTTTGACCATCGAGGTGGAAGGCGAACTGATTTCTAAACCCTATGTGAATATTACCCTCAACGAAATGCGTCGTTTTGGCATAAATGTGGAAAACGACGATTTTAAACGCTTTGTGGTTCCCCAGGGAAGCTATGTGAGCCCTGGCGTGCTAGAGGTGGAAGGTGATGCCTCGGCGGCGAGCTATTTTTTGGCGGGGGCCGCCTTGGCCCACGGGCCGGTGCGAGTAAAAGGAGCCGGTCGCAGCAGTGTACAGGGCGATGTGCTCTTTGCTGAAGTGTTGCAAAAAATGGGAGCCCAGGTAGAGTGGGGCCCCGATTGGATTGAAGTGCGGGGCGGAACTTTACGCGGAGTGGATCTGGATTTAAACCACATTCCCGATGCGGCCATGACTTTGGTGCCATTGGCTTTATTTGCCCAAGGCAGCACCACTCTCCGTAATATCGGCAGTTGGCGAGTTAAAGAAACCGATCGCATTCACGCCATGGCCACCGAAGCTCGGAAAATAGGCGCCCAAGTGGAAGAAGGCCCAGATTATTTGGTGATTAACCCTCGTCCGGTGAGCGAATATGTACATACTGACATCGACACCTACGACGATCACCGCATGGCCATGAGCTTTGCATTGGTGAGTTTGGGGGGCATTTCCGTAACAATTAACGACCCTAAATGCGTAGAAAAGACATTTCCTAACTATTTTGCGGAATTTCAGAAAATGTTGTCGTATAATTAGATTGTAAAGTTTTTGCGATATTAGCAAAGTATTTAGTAGTTTTTAAAGGATGTCTATAATAGGAGTCATTATGCGCTTAAAATTTATCCTTATATTATTGCTAGCTCCTGCTATGTTAATGGCTAAGCCATTAGAAGTTTGGATTATGCCCAATGGAGCTAATCCCCAAGGTATTTTAGAAGAGCGCCTCGTTCAATTCACTAAAGAAACAGGATTGTCTGCTAAGGTAGTGGTGCTAGATTGGGGTGAGGCCTGGAGTCGTATTAGCGAAGCTTTGGAGTCTGGACAAGGTCCTGATGTCCTGCAATTAGGGACTACTTGGGTTTCGTTTTTTGCTTCTAAAGGCTGGTTATCGCCTTTGGATGCTCACTTAGGAAAGGTAGATCCTGGTCGTTTTGTGCCAGTAAGTTGGAAAACTACCCAAGTTGATGATCAAAATTCTATTTACGCCATACCGTGGTTTATGGATGTACGCGTGCTGATGGCTAATAAAGCCCTACTGGCTGAGTCAGGGTTAGACAATGAAAATATTGTAACTTTAGATTCTTTTAGGTTGGCACTAGATCGCTTTAAAAGTTTAAACAAAACCAAAGAAACAGGAACCATTATTTACCCCTTTGCCTTTCCTGGTAAAAGCGACTGGAATATTCCTCACAATTTTGCTCCGTGGATTTGGTCTCAAGGGGGAGATTTTATTGTTAAAGAAAACGGCCAATGGCAGAGTAATTTGCTGAACCCCAAGACCATTAAAGGCATAAAACTTTATGTGAATTTTATCTTGGACTCTTTGGTTAATGTTTCCACGCTTAAAGAAAACACCGCTCAAGTTACTAGCAGATTTAATAATGGCGAACAGCTGTTTTCCATAAACACATCTGAAGTGATAATGCAAACCCGAGTAGATGAATCCAAAGGTGGCACTCTCAATAGTCGTATAGGGCAAGACGGAATATCAACATTTCCTATTCCCAGCGGCCCCGCAGGCTCCGTGGCTTTTATTGGTGGCAGTAATTTAGCTTTACCGAAAGCTAAACAAAATAATTCCAGAGCTTTACAATTGTTGCTGTTTTTAACTCGCGGCGATAATCTGGATATTTACACCCAAAAAATAGGTTTTTTGCCCCCGGATACCACAGTTCTTAGCGAATGGGCCCAAGACTCTCTTTATAAAGTATTAGTGGATCAAGCCAAAGAAGGTAAGGCTTATCCAAATATCCCTAACTGGGGCGAAATAGAGTCCATGTTGGTGGAAATGTTTAGTGCGGTATGGAGTTTGCTCGATGTAGGTGGATTGTACAGTGACGAAGAACTTTATGAAATCCTCTCTCGTTATCATTTGGTGTTAAACAAGTCTTTAGATGCTGGCGAAGTTGCTGTCTTATCTAAAGATGAATTTTATGATGTAATTAAGTCTATAAAAAGCTTAGAAGAGCTAAAGTATGGTCCCAAAAAAGAGAAATCCAGTGCAAGGGTAGATCTTTTGCAAAAAGTTGAGTTCAGAATAGCTTTGGCGGTGCTGTTTATATTGTTACTTTCATTAATAGGGGTTATAAGGCTTAGAAAAAAGCAGAATTAGGTTCATTTTATGGATAGAATTCCATTTTATCGCAGTTTTCGTTTTCGTTTGGTGTTTTTTATAGTAGTTATTCAACTTCTGTTTTTGAGTGTGTCTGCTATTTACACCCTGCGCAAGCAATCAGATGCGGAAACCTTAAAGGCTTTTAATAGCAACGAATCTAGCATAAAAATTGCTACTTCTTATGTAAATAATACCATGGCTGCTTTCGAGCAAAACCTTAACCTTATGGCGGTTACTCCTGCTTTGGCATCCTTTGATCCCACAGAGAGCGGCAAATTCTTAAAAACCTATAAAGTATCTTCTCTTTTTATTACAGGAGAAAGGCTAACTCTTTACGACAATAACAATAAATTTGTGGCAGATAATTGGATGGTGGGAGGTAGTCGTGATACAGCTGGTTTCGAAGAATTTGCTAATGTAGAACCTTTAAATGCTTATATGGGGAAAATCAAATGGGAAAACTATAGTCCCATGCGGAGTTTTGCAGTAACGGTGCAAAACTATGCTCGGGCCAATGGAGTTTTGGTGGCCGATTTTTCTTTTCGTCGTTTGCACTCTTTTTTGTCAGAGTTTAAAGTTGGAGAACAGGGGCATTTAATACTCATAGACAATTTAGGGCGCATCATTTATCACCCCGATAGTAAATGGACTCGAAAACCGACTAATATGTCAGCTTTGGGGTTTCCTGAACTTAATGTTAAGGAATACAGCACTGAAGAACCAACTTATGTACAGTTAAATAATGGCATAAGCTACATGATTAATTATCGTTATGAAAATCAAACGGGCATTGGGATAATGACTTTGCTACCCTGTGCTGAAATAGATAAACAAGCTAGCGTGGCCCGGCGTAGTATGTTGTATTTATACGGCGCAATGATGTTCTTTATGCTCGTTTTAATTACCTGGATGTCCACCTTGTTGTTAAAACCGTTGGTGGTCTTAACTGAAAAAATGCGTTTAGTACAAGATGGTGATTTAGATGTGGAAAGCGGAATTAAAAGAGAAGATGAAATAGGTTTATTGGCCAGTGTTTTTGATACCATGCGGATTTCCATTAAGCAATATGTCAGTGAACTCGGAGCCCATAGAGATCGTTTGGAGTTGGAGGTGGCTGAACGCACCGCTGAATTGGAAAAGGCAAACAAAGTTTTAGAGCTAATGTCTCGCACCGACGATCTAACAGGTATTCCCAATCGTCGGGATATCATGGAAAAAATAAAATACGAAATGCACAGATCTCGCCGTAGCAACTTACCTTTTGCTTTTATTATTGGAGACATTGATAAGTTCAAGTCATTTAACGATACCTATGGGCATGATTGCGGAGATGAAGTATTGCGTTCGGTGGCTCAAACCATGCGTTCAATGCTAAGAAAACATGACTATATTGCACGGTGGGGGGGCGAAGAATTTTTGCTGGTATTGCCTGAAACTTCTGAAGAAGGTGCTATGGTGGTCGCGCAAAGAGTTAGAGCAAAAGTAGCTGAAACACAGCACAAATATGGCGATCTTAAACTGTCGGTTACCATAACTTTAGGGGTAGCATTATTCGATGTGCGTTTGGGAATAGAGCGCAGTATTTCTCTAGCGGATCGAGCTTTGTACGAAGGTAAAGAACAGGGGCGTAACAGAGTGGTTTATTGGGATCCAGCACGAATCACTCCCGAAGAACTAGCTGAAGCAGCAAAGGATAAAGAGTCGCGCTCAGATTCAGATGCCGAACTAGATTCAAATGTGATATTTCTGTTGGATCAAGAGAGAAAAATGCGTGAGGAAAGAAATCAAAAAGATGAAAGTTAAAAAATATTCATCGATTTGCGTTGTTTGGGTTATCTTACTATTCTCAGTAAATTTAAGTGCTTTTTCTACTAAAGAAGCATCCAGATGGATAGATTTAGACAGCTTGGTAGCCGAATTTGTGGAATATGCTGATAGTGTACAACCCGGTGCGCGTTTGGGAATATCCATACGCTCGGTACAAAAAGACTCATTACTTATATCTGAACGGGGAGATGAGTGGTTTGTTCCCGCTTCTACGCTTAAAACCTTGGTTACTGCAGCTAGTATTGATGCTTTTCCCCTAGATTTTGAACCTGCCACCATAGTTGCTTTAGAAGGGGATAAAAAAGGTAGCGCTTTTTACGGAAATGTGCGTTTTTATGGTCGCGGAGATCCCAACATTTCAGGGCGTTATTTTTCCGATGCCTTAGATATACCTCGTTCCATAGTGGATTCTATTAAAGCTTTAGGCATAGATACCATTTATGGTGATTTATTGGCAGATACTAGTTATTATCAAGGTCCCCGGCGACCCAAAGGTTGGGAAAAACGTTTTTATAACGCTTGGTATGGCGCAGATATAGCAGCTTTGTCATTTAATGATAATTGTTATCGCATAACTATAGAACCAGGTGAAAAGAATAAGGACAGTGTGCTTTATAGCATTAGCCCCGATGTGGGTTTTGTGCGCGTTATAAATAATGTTAAAACCGTTCCAGGTAGAAGAAATAGGATAAAATATCATTTAGAACCTCACCACACTGAAATAACACTATCGGGAACTTTAGGGGTAAATGCAAGAAAATATTCTATGGTTTTGCCTGTGCGCAAACCAGTGCTTTATTTTTTAGCAGCAATGAGAACCGCCGCCCAAGAAAGGAATTTGTACATAGAAAAAGCGCATATAGCTTCCAGTTCCCCAGTTTGGTCCATGGAGTTTCCCACAGCGCCGGTGTTAAGCATCATAGACGAAGTTAATCAGCGGTCACAAAACATGCATGCCGAAATGCTGTTGCGCAACTTGGGAGCTTTCGTTTTAAAAGATGGCACCTCGGATGGGGGGATTTTAGCAGAAAAAATATTTTTAAAAAACCAAGATTTAAGTGAAAAAGATTTTTATTTGGTAGATGGCAGTGGCTTATCTCCTCATAATCGCATTAAACCCGATGCACTAAGTCATTTACTAGCAAAAATGGCAAGGCATCCGCAAAAAGATCTATACATAAACTCCTTGGCTGCTCCCCGTGTAAGTGGTGCCACTGGCCGCCGCTTAGAAAATTTAGAAGAACCTCATAAAACCAAGACTAAAACTGGTTTTATTAATAATGTGCAAGGTTTGGTGGGTTATATTATAACTACTCGTGGCGATACCTTGGCTGTGGCCACGCATTTAAATGGCTATAAAAAATCTGATGCCGCTGCCCGTGACTTAATGGACACTATATGGTCGAGGTTAATGCGTCATCAAAATATTGAGAGTAAATCCCTTTTACAAGCAAAAAAGTTGCATAAAAGCTACGAGAAAGTTGATGATGTAAACCAGCGTCTAAAGCTGTTTTCCCAAGAGTTAGAGGGGGTGCCGTATTTACTTGGTCCTACTGGTGAAGGTATGAATGCAAAACTAGAGTCTAAACCGTTGATGAATATGGATTATTTTGATTGCGTTACATATATGGAGCATGTGATGGCTTTGGCTTATGCACCCACGAGGGCCTCAATATTTGATTTTTTGCAAAACATTCGCTATGCAAATGGTCAAATTAGTTTTAGTTATCGCAAACATTATTTTGTGGAAGACTGGATAGCTAAAAACCCTTTGGTAAAGTTAAGGTCTTTCCCTAATGATACAGTAATTTATCGCATTATGGATAAGAAAAAGTTCTTTGCAGCTAAAAATCTGCTATGGAATAAGCCTAATCCTAAAACTAAAATACCCTATTTACCTCGTACAGAAGCTTTGAAGTTTGCGGAAAGTGTATGGCAAGATAACGAAGAGGTTCTAGGAGTGGGGATTATGAGTACAGCGCCAAATATTTGCGTAAACCATGTGGGTTTTTTAATTTTAGAACCTGGTAAAGTTCCGCATTTCCGCCATGCCTCACAAGCTAAAGGCATGGTGGTAACTCAAACATTAAGCAGTTATATAAATAAGCGTTTTTTAAAATCTCCAGGTTTATTGCTCTTTGAATTTGCTAATCCATAGCTTAATATGGCAATTTGAGTTATTCTAAACTGTAGTTTCATAAACAAAAAAAAAGACTTTTATCACTAAAAGAAGTCTATATTAATAGTAGTTCTCCTTAGTTATGTTGTTATGTGGTTGAAAGGGCTCGGACTTTGTCTGAGCTCTTTTTTTATTTGTAATGTAGTTTATGTATATGTGCTCAATACGACTTGCTTCAATTACTATTAAAAATTTACGCTCTATAAAAGATGAAAGCTTTCCTCTTAGCGACTTTACCGCACTGATCGGTTATAACAATGCTGGCAAAACTAATATTCTTATGGGGTGCCGTTGGCTACTATCCAAATACAGTTTACCAATAAATTATTTTAACGATACTAAAAGGCCTGTGGTGGTAGATGGGTTGATTGTGGGAATAAATGCGGAGAGTTTAAAGCGCAAATCCCCAGAAATGTTCGATATTGTTGCACCTTTTTTAAGAGGTTCTAGGTTGAAAATACGGCGGGTACAAAAGATTCCTGGCGGTAACTTAGAACATATTGAACTCTGGGTACAACGTCAGTTTTTGAGAAACAACAAAAAGATTAGAGAATGGGAGCCAGCGCCTTATGGTTTTGAAGAAGCCTTGGGGCATTTGTTTCCTGCACCTATACAAATTTCGGATAACTCCTTGGGCGAAGATTATGATGCCAAAAGTTATACCCGTGTGATTGTGGGTAAATTAATTGCGGAGATTTTAAAACCAGTGCAAAAAAAATACGCTGATGTTTTAGATAATACACTGGAGTCTTTAAAAGATTTACTGAGTTTGGAAGGAGAAGAGCGCGCCCCCGAATTGCTAACTTTTGATAGGAACTTAAACTCTAAAATGGAGCCCTTATTTCCTAGCTTGAAGCTGAAATTGCAATTACAAGCTCCCAATTTGAATGATATTTTTAAGCAGGGCACGCTAAAAGTTATAGAAGAAAATGATGGCTTTATCAGAGAGATAGAATCCCTGGGAATGGGAGCGCAACGCGCGGTGCAAATGGCTTTAGTGCGCCACTTAGCAGAGGTTCGCAAGCATAGTTACAATGATTGTTCATGCACTTTGCTTTTGGTGGATTCTCCGGAGCTGTTTTTGCATCCCCAAGCGGTGGAATTAGTGCGAATCGCTTTGAAAAAACTAAGCACCGAGGGTTATCAAGTGATTTTTGCTACCCATAGTGCGCAGATGGTTACTTCGGACGATGTTAATTCTTCTTTATTAATTCGCAAAAACATTCAGCGAGGCACTCACATGCGTAAACGCATAGAAGATGCGGTGCGCCAAGTGATAGAAGACGCTCCCAGCCAGTTGCAAATGCTCTTTAGTTTGAGTAATTCCAACGAGCTGCTGTTTGCGGACTATGTTTTGCTCACCGAAGGGCGTACGGAATTGCGAATTTTACCCCATCTTTTTGAACGGGTCAGTGGAGATTCATTTGCGCTTATTAAATGCGCGTTGGTGCGTCAGGGAGGTGTGTCAAATACGCGGAAATCCATGGCGGTTTTAAGGGCGATGGATATGCCAGTGCGGGCAATAGTTGATTTGGACTACGCTTTTACCACTGCTGCCCACGATGGTTTTTTAAAAAGAGATGATCGCGATATAGAGTATTGCAAAAATTTATTTAGAGGTTTAGCTTTGCAAGAACGAATTCGCTTGGTAAATGGAATTCCGGTAAATAGAAATTCCAGCGTTTCCGCCGCCGATGCCTATGCCATGCTAGCTGCCATGGACGAAGCCCAGGATGCCATTGAAAATATTCACCAAAAAATGTTAGAAAAAGGGATTTGGGTGTGGAAAAAGGGCTCCATTGAGCATCATTTAGGGCTAAATGGTAAAAATGAGCATGTTTGGTCTAACTTTATTGAAAGATTGCGCCGTACCAACAGACCTCACAAAGAAGTACGGGATTGGGAGGGGGTAAAACAAATGGTGCAGTGGATAAGGGATGGGAGTCCTCGAGATTAAATGTTAAATTTTAAGCATGAATAGAAGCAGGCGAAAAAGTTTGGATGGCCCTACGGATGTGGGGGTTATTTTGCAGCGAGTATTGCAAAAGCCCCAGTTCAAGCGCGGTTTAGATGATCAGAAGATTTTTGCTATGTGGCCAGAGATTATTGGGGAGGATTTGGCCAAGGTGGTGGAAATCAAAGCCTTGCGAAATGGGGTGCTTTTTTTGCATACTGCTTCGAGTTCGTGGAAAGAAACCGTTAATTGGCAGAAAAAAGCTATATTAGAGAAGGCCAATTTGCTCTTAGCCACCACAGAAATTTGTGAAATTCGTTTTGTTTAAAAAGGTTAGCTATGTCTAATGATTATTCAGCTTCAAGTATTACCGTTTTAGAGGGTTTAGAAGCGGTGCGCTTGCGCCCTGCTATGTATATTGGTTCCACCGATGTAAGGGGACTGCACCACTTAGTATGGGAAGCAGTAGATAACTCCGTGGACGAAGCCATGGCTGGTTTCTGTGATCGCATTGATATACACATTTTACCTGGCAACGGCATACGTATTTCTGACAATGGTCGGGGTATTCCCATCGATATACACCCTAAGGAAAAAGTGGGAACTTTAGAATTAGTTCTTACCAAGCTACATGCAGGTGGAAAATTTGATAGTGATTCTTACCAAGTTTCTGCAGGACTACATGGTGTAGGTATTAGTTGCGTAAATGCATTGGCAGAGAAGTTAATCGCTAGAGTAAAACGCAATGGTCGCCATGTGGAACAGGTTTTCAGCAAAGGTATAGCTTTAGGCCCCCAAAAAGAATTGGGTAGCACCACCGAACAAGGCACCGAAATAGAAATTTGGCCCGATGCCACTATTTTTACCGAGACGGTTTTTTCTTACGATACTTTGGCTGCTCGTTGCAGAGAATTGGCTTTTTTAAATAAAACCTTAACCATAAATATTGTGGATGAAAGGCCCGAAGAGCATATTCATACAGAATTTAGTTATCCTGGTGGTTTGGCTAGCTTTGTGGAATATGTCGATCAAAATCGCAAGCCACTATTCGATGAGCCCATCTATATTTATAACGATGCCGGTGAATATCCTTTAGAGTTAGCCTTGCAATATAACGAAGGTTACCAAGAAAATTTTTTCAGTTTTGTAAATAATGTGAACACCTTTGATGGTGGAACCCATGTAACTGGATTTAGGTCGGGTTTGACAAGGGTGGTTTCTCGATTCGCCAATGAACTTTTAGCTAAAAACAAAAAAGATGTGCAAATCACTGGGGATGATGTGCGCGAAGGTTTGACGGCAGCGCTGGCTATTAAAATCGCCAACCCTCAATTTGAAGGGCAAACTAAGCGTAAATTGGGTAATTCCGAAGCGCGAGGTTTGGTTGAGCAAGTGGTGGGTGAAAAACTAGAAGAGTTTTTCTTAGAAAACCCCACAATTATTAGACCCATTATAGATAAAGTTTATAATTCTGCGGTGGCACGAGAAGCAGGCCATCGCGCTAGTAGTTTAGCTCGTCGCAAAAATGTTCTCGAAGCTGGTTGCTTACCTGGATAATTGGTAGATTGTTCTAGCCGAAACCCCGAAGAATGTGAGCTGTTCTTGGTGGAAGGTGATTCTGCGGGTGGTTCTGCAAAACAAGGCCGAGATCGTCACTTTCAAGCTATAATGCCTTTAAAAGGGAAGATTCTCAATGTGGAAAAAGCTCGTTTGGATAGGATCATCGGCAGTGAAGAAATTCAGCTGATAGTTTCTGCCATTGGAACGGGAATTGGCGAAGCGTTTAATATGGAAAAGCTGCGTTATCATAAAATTATTATTATGACTGATGCCGATGTGGACGGCTCCCATATTCAAACTTTATTGATGACTTTCTTTTTTAGACAAATGCGACAATTAATAGAAGGTGGTCATATATATTTGGCACAGCCGCCTTTGTATAAACTAAAAGTTGGTAGAAAAGAGTCTTATTTGTTTTATGAAGAAGAAAAAGATGAACTTGTAGCTCAATTAACTGATGATGAATGCAGAAGAATGTATTTGCAACGCTATAAAGGTCTGGGTGAAATGAACCCTGATCAGTTAAAGGAAACCACCATGGATCCGGAGAAGCGTTTGTTAAAGCAAATTCGTTTGGACGATTTAGTAACTGCAGACCAAGTTTTTACTCTGCTAATGGGCGAAGAGGTAGAACCTCGTCGTCGATTTATAGAAGATAATGCTCACTTAGTTTTGGATACTTTGGATATTTAAATTTGTACGGTTTTAAAAGAGTTTATAGAAAAGAATAATTCATATATTTTATAGGTTGTTAAAAGAATACTGGAATTTTCTAGTGCTCGAATTTTAGAGAGAAATTTATGCAAAATAGAATAGTTATTGGTTCCCAATGGGGTGATGAAGGCAAGGCCAAAATTGTGGATTTTTTAACTTTAGAGTCGGATATTATTATTCGTTTCCAAGGTGGAGCCAATGCGGGTCATACTGTTATTGTGGATGGTGTAGAATTTATTTTCCATTTAATCCCTTCGGGGATTATGCACGAAGATAAAATGTGTGTGATTGGAAACGGAGTGGTGCTAGATCCTAAACAAATTCTTAAGGAAATAGCCGATTTAAAAGAAAAGGGAATAGATCCCACTGGCCGTTTAAAAATTGCTGATAATGCCCATGTGGTTTTACCTTGGCATATTGAACTTGATAAGTTGAAAGAGAAGCAGGCAGGAAAAGCTGCTATTGGCACTACAGGAAGGGGAATTGGACCTTGTTATAGTGATAAGGTCAATAGACATGGTGTGCGCGTAGGCGATTTGTTGGATGAAAAAGAGTTGCGCCCTCGCATAGAAGATATTGCTTCTTTCCGTAATAAAGAGTTTGAATTGTTATACAACGCTCCTCCCATTGATGCTGAAGAGGTCATTAAAGAATATTTGGATTTAGGTAACGCCATTCGAGATTTTGTCTGTGATATTAGCGGCTTCTTGTCTGAAAGTATCAAAAGCTGCAAAAGTTTGATTTTTGAAGGAGCCCAAGGTACAATTTTAGATGTGGATCATGGTACATATCCTTTTGTAACTAGTTCTAATACAGTGGCGGGTTCTGCTTGTTGCGGATCTGGAATTGGACCTACCGCAATCACTCAAGCTATTGGTGTGGTAAAAGCTTATACAACTCGTGTGGGAAATGGGCCTTTCCCCACAGAATTAAACGATGAGATTGGTGAAAAGTTAAGAGATATTGGCGGAGAAATTGGTGCAACCACTGGTAGAGAAAGACGCTGCGGTTGGTTTGATGCCCCCGTGGTGCGTAAAGCAGCTGTGGTAAACGGTTTAACGCATTTAGCAATCACTAAATTAGATGTTTTAGACACCTTTGATGAAATTAAAATTTGCACACACTACGAACTCGAAGGCCAAAGAGTGGACTTTATTCCCTCACAATTATCCAAAGTTGGTCGGTGCAAACCTGTTTATGAAACCATGCCTGGTTGGAACCAAGATACTACAAAGTGCAGAGAATGGGATGAATTGCCCTTAAACGCACAAAAATATATAAATAGACTATCAGAGCTTGTAGATGTTAAAGTGGGAATGGTCTCAGTTGGTGCTTGGCGCGATCAAAGCATTGTTTTAGATATGGAGTAACACATAGGAGGCTAAATGGCTATTTCAAATATTATCACCTTGTTAAAGGGAGTAGATCTCTTTTCGAGTTTAGATGATAAGCAACTAGAACCATTGGCCTTTCTAATGGAAAAGCAGGCTTTTGAAAAAGATGAGGTTATAATCTTAGAAGAAGACTCTGCCACCCATGCTCTATTTTTAATTGCTAGCGGTGAAGTTAAGGTTTATGTTACAGCTTCAGATAAACGCGACACAATTTTAACATTACTGGGAAAAGGTGATTTTTTTGGAGAAATGTCACTCATAGATGAAGAACCTAGATCGGCGTCAGTGAGGGCAGTATCTAAAAGTGAAATATTAGTTTTAAAGCGCGAACATTTTTTAGAGAAGGTGTATGGCAATCCCGATTTAGCCATGACACTAATGTCAGTGTTAAGTAAAAGATTACGCAAAGCTAATAGGCAGATAGGGTCATTAGCTTTGCTTACAGTTTATGGCCGCGTAGCGGGAACTATTTTGAATTTAGCCGAAGATAAAGGAGTGCGCTCTACTATAGAAGATGGCAGAGTTGTTATTATTATCCGCAATATGCCGACGCAAAGACAGTTGGCAGAAATGTCGGGCACTACTAGAGAAACTGTATCTAGGGTTTTATCGCAGTTACAAACCAAAGGTTTAATAGCTGTTGTAAATAGAGAAATGATCATATTAGAAGAAAAAGAATTAAAACAGGGTAAGTCAGAAACATCTGACAAAAGATAAGATTTTATGATTAAGAGATTTTTACAAAAACCAGTGGTTTATGCGTTGATATTTTGGGTAGTTTTTGGCTTTTTGGGTTTTATTGCTGTGGATAAAATCCTGATGCCAATCATTGCTGGCCATTTAAAAACCACAGTGGTAATCCCCGATTTAGTGGGTAAAACTGGTCCTGAAGCGGAATTAGCCTTGGATAATGTTGATTTATTGTATAAATGGGATACGGTGGGACGCTATTCTACTGAAATTGATGCAGGTTCTGTGCTAATTCAATTACCGGAAGCGGGACGTACGGTAAAAAAAGGCCGTACTATTCACCTGATAGTCAGCAAGGGCTTGCGTGAAGTGGAAATTCCTGAGTTGCGCGGGCGTTCCCAGAGACAAGCAGAAATTTCGTTAAATCGTTTAGGTTTAGTGCAAGGACAAATTGTGCCTGGAGCTCATGCTTCTATTCCTCGGGGAGTGGTGATTCGCACTGAGCCAGCTGCGGGGTCGGTGGTGCGTGTGGGGCAAGAGGTAGATATTGTTATATCTTCGGGTATGACTGCGGGGAAAATCCAATTACCAAACATGCAGGGTTTATCACTAGAAAAAGCTAAAGAGCAACTAAGCAGCTTAGGGTTTAAGCTGGGTAACATTATGCGTAAATCTAGTGAAGCCGAGCTTCCTAACACTATTTTGACGCAACATCCCCGTTATGGGGAGTATTTAGAACGCGCAACAGCTATAGATTTTGTTGTGGCGGAATAGTGGTATGCGGTTTTTAAGCATTATATTTAGCATTTTGTTGGTAGCTTGTGCATCTAAACAGCCTAAAGGTGTCGATCAAGAGCATTTAGAGAAGATGCAGAAGCGGTTTTTAGAAGAAATTACTAATACCCTAGCCCATGATTATTTTTTAAAAGGCCAAGACTTTTCTAATTTAGGGCAATTAGATTCTGCAGAATTCTACTTTACAATGGCTCATAAAGTAGCACCTAAAAGCAGATTTTTAGCTTTTAATTTAGCTATGATATCTTTGGTAAATGGCAACAAAGAAAATGCTCGATCTTGGGTGCATTCTGGTCTAGACTTTGAAGGTGAACTCAATTTAGATGAGGCGAGAATTGCAGCTGAGATTTACTTCAAAAGCAATATGCCTGACACTGCAAAAATCTGGTACGAAACCATTGTAGAAAAATGGCCCACTGACTATGAAGGATTATTTCTATACACGGTTTTGTTAGAAGAAGAGCAAGATTACGAAAATTTATCCCGTATTTATGGTTTATTGCTTCCTCAATTAAATTATCCTAAGCATTTTGTGGAAAAGCAGATATTGTTGTTAAAGCTCCAAGGGGATGTCTCCAAGCTTATCGCCTTTTTAACTGATGTTTATAAAGTAAATAAAGACCCAGAAATAGGCAGAGAATTGGTGTCGTTTTTGTTAAAAGAACAAAAATATGAAGAGGCATTGACTGTCAGTCAAAGCATTATAGAAGTTGATTCTGCTTCTATAGATACTTGGAAGTTGATGGTGCGTTTAGCTCAATATTCTAAGAGATACACTGAGGCCATAGAGTGGCAAAAACGCATTGTGGAGCAACACCCCGACCAAGTGCAAGAATTAAAAAGATTAGCGTTGTTAGAATTTCAGGAACATCAGCTAGACAGCGCTCAAAAGAACTTTAGTATATATATAGATAAGGTACCCAATGATCATTTGGTGTATTTTTATTTAAGCAATATTTTCAATATTCAGGGAAACCGAAAAAAAGCCATAGAGCATGCGCAAAAAGCCATAGCTTTGCAACCTAATTCCCTAGCATATCGCAACCAGTTAGCAGCTATTTATTACTTAAATGGTGAGTACTCCCAAGCTCATCAAGCTATAGATTTAGGGATGCAATTAAACCCGCAAAATGCGTTGGCTATGCGCTTTAAAGCAATGGCATATATCCACCAAGCTATTTCATTGGAAGACAAATGGCCACACGACGATAGCGATGAGCATAAGTTGTCGGTAAGTGTGAGGTTAAAAGCCATGAAATGGCAGAAAAACGCTTTGGAAATAGATTCTTTATCTACAGATTTGATGTTTGATTTAGCAGCTAACTACGAGCGTTTAGATTCATTAAAAGCTTCTTTGGATTTGTTTGAAAAACTGTTGAAAATAGAACCGCAAAATCATCGCGCTTTGAACTATTTAGGTTATTTGCTAGTGGATAACGAGTTAAATATACCACGAGGGGCGCTTTTAATAGATTCTGCTTTGGTTTTGGAACCTGAAAATTTAGCGTATTTGGATTCTAAAGCTTGGGCCTATGCCAAGCAAAAAGAGTATGAAAAGGCGCGAGAAATTTTAGAGAATTTAGTACAAAAAGCTACCAGTGATTTTGTTACCTACTGGGAACATTTAGCCTATGTTTATCATAAAATGGGTTTAAAAGATAGGGCTATTCCACTGTGGGAAAATGTTCTTAAAATAAATCCCCATAGTAGCGTAGCACAAAAATATTTGCAAGTATTAGCAGATGAATAAAGTTTTGAGTTTTATGGCAGCATTAAGCCTTGTAATATTTTTGACGGGTTGCTCCACCAGACCTAAAACTGAATTAATACCTAAAGCTTATATCCAGCCAGAAATAGATTCTCTCAGGCTTAAATTGTCTTTAACTTCTCATTCGCCCCAAGGAAAGGTCGAAAAAGTCAGTGGAACTTTATGGGCGGTTCCCGAACAACGCTATCGCTTAGAAATTAGCGGAACCATGGGGATGAGTGTGGCTTCGGTGTTGTGGGACAAAGAATTTTGGCTTTTTAATTTTAATACCATGGAAAAACATCAAAAAGGCATTGGCGATCTGCTAATGGTTCCAGACTCCCCTTTACCCCCTTTATCCATACATAAAGTTTTGGCTCCTTGTTGGGGAGAGTGGATAGAGTCAGAAAGCTCTAGCATAAAGTTTGCGAAACATTACGGTGAAACTTGGATAGAGCAAATAAATTATCCCGAAGAACAAATCATGATGAAGTTTGGAAAACCAGAATTATTAGACTCATTGGTTATACCTTCGTATTTAGAATATTATCATCAAAAGCAAAAACTTTTAACTATTACAGTAAAAGAGGTCAAACGCGATTTGTCTTGGTCACCGAGTGTGTGGCGTTTGCGACCTGTGGGAAAAGCTCTTAATTAGTGGCAATGATGCTTGGATTTAGTAAATTTTAATTATGCAAAAAAATATTCACAAATTCCCTCGTAGTACAATTTTGCTGCTTATTTTAGCAGTTGTTGCTTTGTGGGCAGATATTGACACTTTAGAAATTTATGCTTTTAAAGTTGAGTTTAAATATGAAGATCCCGACAATTCTTTAACTACTGGACGCGGGTTATTTGATAGTGATGCAGATACTGCTAGTGCTAATTATTCCTTAGATCCCATGGGGAATAGAGCCAGTTCACTGTACTGGACTAAGCATTTAGATTTTGCCAAAAACTATTTTGCCGCAGCGAGTTGCAATAAGTTGCATATAAGTTATAAGCTTTTTCCCCAGCATAAAAGATCTTATGTGTTAGATAAAGGAATAATAGATTACAATAGAACTGCTCGCAAAAAAGATGAAAAGGTGGCGGAGTTTGACGATGCTCGCTCCCAAGATTATATGACTTTTGTGTGGGATGCTTTGCAAAAAGCCGCTGAAGACCCTAAAGATTCCCCTTTTGCCGATGAATTACCGCTTTCTCCACGGAAAAAACGCGCTTATTTGATAATCCATGCCGGAGCTTCGCGTTTAGTAGATGGTGGCTCCATGGGTACAGCTGGAGCTGATACACCCGGTGATTTTATGGATGTCTTTGTAAATAAGCGCAACGATACTTGGGGGTATTTAGCTGGGGATTCTCTGCGTAAAAAGTCTAAAAAAGGCTTTGTTTTAGAAAATTACCCCCTAGACACCATCCACGAAGTCATGGTGCTTAGTGAAACTGCTTCTCAGGATGGCTTAAATTGGGGAACTAATGGGATTTTAGTAAATCAAATTGCCCAGCAGTTGGGGATGCCTCAAACTTATGATATTGTAAAAGGTATATCCCGTTTAGGATATTATGATGTCATGGATTTTGCTGGTTATAATGCCGCTAATGGCTTTTTGCCGGTCTTACCCAGCGCATGGCTACGGGCTTTTATGGGCTGGTCAAAAACCATCAACGCCCGTCCCAATTCCCAAGGGGAATTTGAGTTTGAACTGCCCCGCGCTGGCTCTTGCGGTAACGATATTGTTCGCATAGATATTTCTCCTTCGGAGCATTTATTAGTAGAAAATCGCCAGCGCAGCGCTCAAAAAAATGGCAATATAAAAATAGAATTAGACAATAAAAGTGTAGAAATTCCCGTGGATAGCTTGCATTTAATGTTCCAAGATTCAATTTGCAATGACAAAGGCACGGATTGTAAAATAAATAAACGCAAAGCTAAGGGAATAATTACCAATATAGATTCTTACGATGCTGCTCTACCTGCTTCGGGGGTGGCTATTTGGCATGTAAATGATTGGGTTTTGCGAGAAACTCTTAAATATAATGCTGTGAATTTATGGTCTGGAGATGCTTTTAGGGATTATCATTTCGGAATTTCTTTATTGGAAGCTGACGGGATACCCAGTATTGGAAAAGAATTTAAAAATGCTTTGGGGCAGCCAGCATTTGATTATGGAAGTGGCGCTGACTTATTGCCTCATATTCGCAAAGGTGATACGGTAAACAACTTAAAAACTCAAGGTTATACTAACAGCGCCACCACTTTTGGGGCTTATAGTGGCATAGAAGTTTCGGTTAGCCCCATGACCAAGACCACGGAAAAAACCGCCAATAGCTTTTTGGGAGATAGTGTGATAAATTGGCGTTCAGCGGCTATGAAAGTAAAGGTGAGTTGGGGAGAGGATGCCTTGGCAGGCTCTGAATGGCCTCGTCAAATTGGAGATGGGATTTTACCTGGCCATGGAGTTATGATAGATTTGCCAAAATCTGTAAAACAAGAAAAAGCGGTGGCGGTGCTAAGTCAGCAAGGATTGTTGCAAGTTTTTGGCGCCAAAGGTGAAGTTCTTTTCGATGGAGTGCAAGTCTTGGAAAAAGAGCATCCCAGTATTGCCGATAGTATAGAAGAAATTTCTATTTGGCCTTTGGGTTCACCGCTGGGCGAAAGTTGGGGTTTAGCTGCGAGGGACTCTTCTCTTTTTAGTTTGCACCAAAACAGCTTGGTTAAAACTCAGCTTGTGGCTCCTGCAGAAAAATTGAGTTATCAGCGGCAAAGCGTGGAATTATCTGGGCATAAGGTGGGTCCCATGCTTAGCGATAGTTTGGTTTGGGTGGCAGACGAGCAGGGGCTTAAAGCTTTTGAAACCAGTTCTCTAAAAGAGCGTTTTATCATCAAGTGGACCAAGGAATTTTATCCTACTGATATGGCGATGTGCGGTGATTTAGACGGTGATGGCAAAGGGGAAGTGGCAGTTATTGCCAATGATGGTCGTTTGGGCATTTTTTACAGCCAGTCCCATAATCTTTCGGTTTTTCCCTCCATGGGCAATCACACTGATTTTAACGATGTGCATTTTAACCTAGCCTGCACAGATTTTAACAGAAATGGCAGGCCTGAAGCTTTTATTTTGGGTGACAAAGGTACTGCTTGGTTTGTGAACTTAAAAACCAAGAAAAGACAAGCTATGATTCGCAACTATGATTGTGGAATTCAGAGCGAAAATCCCAAAATTCCAGGGGAAATTAGTCCTATAACTTTAGCAGATATTAATGGTGATGGCTACCCTGAAGCGATATTTTTGGGTCGCAATAATCTTTATGCCGTAGATTCCAATGGTGTACCTTTGGCGGGTTTTCCCGTGCTTTTAAGCAAAAATTTACCTGAAGAATTGTTGTATAGCACGCCCCTAGCTGCGGATGTGAATGGAGATGGGTTTCTGGAAATCTTAGTACCATTATCCACCGGTAAGGTTTTAGCCGTGGATCACCAAGGCAAGCTTTTAAAAGATAAATGGCCGCGTAGTGTGGGTTTCACAGCCTATGATAGTATATATCAACCTCTAAGTTTGTGGGGCTTTCCCGGTACAGACAAAAATCTTTTGCTTTATGGCGGGCAACGGGATTTTGTTAATGCACAAAATATTGCCGAATACAGAAATCACCCAGGGCAATGGCTGGACTATAAGGGTGGTGCAGAGCGTCAAAGTTGGCTAGATCCCAAAAAGCTATCTGCCATAAAAGTGCAGAAATCTACCAAAAGCATAGATGAATTTATGATTTTCCCTAATCCAGTGCGCCAGGGCAAAGCTCAAGTGCGCTATTCCCTGGGGACAGTGGCGCAAAAAGCGGTTTTAAAGCTTTTTGATATTGCGGGTAACGAAGTTCTAAAAGTTGATTTACATGGCTTGGGTAAAGGCTATAATGAGCAATATTTGGGGGAAATCAAAGCTTTGGGTAGCGATGTTTATTCAGTTTTGTTAGAAGTGTGGTTTGAAGGGGAAAAGAAACAAAAATGGGACCGCATTGCCGTAGTGCGTTAGTTTAAATGAGCCCAAGCGGTGTTAATTACCGCTTGTAACATATTATTTTTAAGGGTATAGGAACCCTCAGTTAGTTGCTCAAGGGATTTGCGTACGGTTTTGCGTTGGGAGTTAGAGTTGTAATCACAAGTACAAGAATGTTTGGCTAAACTCAAAGCTTGTACATATTTGCTTATTTCATTCTCTGTTATATACACCAAAGGTCTAATAAGTTTAATT
The DNA here is from genome assembly GCA_012511955.1 of Fibrobacter sp. Classification (GTDB taxonomy): domain Bacteria; phylum Fibrobacterota; class Fibrobacteria; order Fibrobacterales; family Fibrobacteraceae; genus JAAZFC01. The sequence continues at coordinate 20,187 of JAAZFC010000005.1, forward strand.
GGATATTTTTTGTATTGTACTTTGGGGGCCATGCCCTCTAATTCTCCTTTTAGCATCCAATTCATGGTTATAGTTGCTAAAATATCGTCTAAATGATGCCCCAAAGCAATGGTGTTAAATTCGTTATTTATGGCAAAATTGATTAGTTCAGTGCGTCTTTGAGTGGAACACCAGTAGCAACTCATTTTTTTATGAGCTTTAAGTCGTTCTTGCATGTTTATAGATAGTATATGCAGATTTATTTCCCAATTTTCGCAGATGTTTTGCAAAAAATACCGCGTTTTTGGCTCAGAAAGTTCACTTTCTACATAAAGGGCGGCTAATTTAAAATCCCAGTGTAAATGTTGCTGAATTAAGTGCATTTCTCGGAGTAAAAGCGTAGAATCTTTGCCACCAGATACGCCTATTAACACTCTATCACCAGAACTAATCATAGAAAAATTATGCAAAGCCTTAATAACTTTCCGCGAAACCAAAGTTTGCTTTTTATTAGCCATTGCGATGTTCTATAGGGATAAAATCTTTTTGGATAATACCCGTATATACTTGGCGCGGTCGTCCTAGTTTAAAGCTGGGATCAGAGTGCATTTCCTTCCAATGGGCAATCCAGCTGGGCAGTCTGCCTATGGCGAACATTACGGTGAACATATTGTCGGGGATTCCTATGGCTTCGTAAAGCAAGCCTGCATAGAAGCTTAGATTGGGATACAAATTATTTTCTGCGAAGTAGTCTTCTTTGCTGGACTGAAATTCGAGTTCTTGAGCGATTTGATACAGAGAAGAATCCATACCTTGATGCTCGTAAACTTCGGCTAAATATTTTTTGAGAATAGTAACTCTAGGATCTTCTCCAGAATATATGGGATGTCCAAATCCCACTAAGCGAAATGGATCCCGGGGATTTTTGGTTTTTTCAATGGCTTCGGTGATGCTCAAATCCCCTTGTTGAATTTTTCTTAGGGTTTTAATGGCGTTATAACTAGTGCCCCCATGCAATGGTCCCCATAAAGCGCAAACTCCTGCACAAACCGACGCATACAAATTTGCGTGGGAACTGCCTACTAAACGCACGGTGGAGGTAGAACAGTTTTGCTCGTGCTCAGCGTGTAAAATGAGCGCCACATTTAAAGCTTTGATTAGTACAGGATCTGCTTCATAGCTTTCCGTGGGACTATGGAACATCATGTGTAAAAAATTGTCGCAGTAACTTCGTGTGGCTACGGGATAGACAAAAGGTTCACCTAAAGATTTTTTATAAGAGAAAGCAGCGATGGTGCGCACTTTAGAGATTAAGCGTGCCACCATTAAATCAAAGGCTTCAGGGTCACTGTTATCCACATAAAAATTGGGATAATACAAGGCCATGGCGTTGATCATAGAAGATAAAATGCCCATGGGGTTAGCGCCCGGGGGCAAGCCTACGAAAAAGTGCAGCATATCTTGATGAATCAAAGAGTGTTCGGTGAGCATTCTACGGAAGTTTTCTTTTTGTTCCAAATCAGGTAATTCACCATAAATCAGCAAATAAGCTGTTTCGGTAAATGTGGTATGATGGGCTAAATCTTGCACATCATAACCTCTATAGCGCAAAGTATTGCTCTGTGGGTCGCGGTAGCATATTTCGCTTTGAGCTGAGCCTGTATTGTGAAACCCAGGGTCTAAGGTGATTAATCCCGTTTCAGAGCGCATATTGCTAATATCAAGGGCAGGCTCGCCTATGGAGCTGCGCACAATGGGTAATTCGTATTCATTTTGGTCGTATTTTATGGTAGCTTTTTCCATTATAAAATCTCAAATTTTTATTGTAAAACTAATTATATAAAAAGCTCGCCTTAGTATCAAAATTCTAAAAGTAAGCCTAGGCGAACAAGTAGCTGATTTTCCATTTTTTGATAGTATTGGTGGCCGATTAAGATTAAGATTGATGATTTATCGCCGTTTTTTATATCAAGTCCACCGCTAGCTTGCCATGAAAATTGAAATTCTGGTGGGAAAATTATACCCACATCGGCGGTGGCAATGGGTAAAACTTGTCCACCAATAGGCAGTCGCATAAATAAGCTTGCATTTATAGGTACTATGGATTTGCTGTCTTTTTGTTTATACCCAGAACTCGCTCCTAAAAAAACCATTTGATCAAATTTATACCATAAATGGGCTTGGAAGTTAGGGGCAGGCGCTTTGAATTTTTTGTATGAAAGCGCTGCACCAGCGTTTATATCAAGAGCCAAGTTGGCCGCCCATGAGCTTGATAGGAAAAAAAAGACTAAAAGTAAATATTTGCGCATTATTCATCTCCTCGGGAGACTCTAACCCATCCTCCAGATTTTTCAGGTAAAAAGGATAGGAAAAATCCTTTTAGTAGAGCAAAATTCATGGTTAAAAAGTAAAAAGGTGTACTTAAAAAGTTCAGTTTTTTATTAATCTTAGCTACAAAAAGCCCAATAAAAGCGCTGCTATAAAAAATGATTTGTACAATAAACAGCAATGCGTAAATGGGGTTTTGCGTCCATAAAAAGAAGTTTGTTACAAACAAAGCAATGGCCATTTGCGGGGAAAACCAGCGCAAAAGCTTATGTGATAAAAAGTAGTAGGCCACTAAGGGACGCAGGGGGTTTAAAAGGGGTAAATAAGCATATAAATAATTGAAATTAGCTCTGCCAATGCGAACTTTACGCACATATTCTCCAGTTCCTATTTTAGAAGTTTGTTCTGTGCCTATGGCGCTAGAAATAAAAGTGCTTTTGTAGCCTTTAAGCAAAACCTTAATGGTAATGAAAAAGTCATCCATTACGCTTTTTTTAGAGGGTAATACAGAATAAAGAGATTTGCGAATGGCGTAAATAGCTCCATTTCCACCCATCACTGCCCCAGTTTGTCCCTGGAATTTTTTCACTTCGGATTCAAACTCCCAGTAGGTGCTTTCTCCTTGGCCTAAAGCGCTGCCCGAAAAATCACTGAGAATTAAATGCCCACACACGCAACCCATTTTTTCATCGGAAAAAGCATGGCTAAGTTTGCGTACCACATTGGGGAAAAACATAGTGTTAGCGTCGCAAAAAATTAGGATTTCACCTGTGGCAGCTTCTTGCAGCTGGTTAAGCATAGCTGCTTTACCTTGATTTTGGGGTGCATTAATCAGAGTTACTTGGGGGGCGTATTTGCTTACGATTTCAGCGGTGCGATCCGTGGAACCATCGTTTCCTATTAAAATCTGCAGTTTTTCTGGAGGGTAGTCTAGGGCTAAGCTGTTATGAATCTTCTTTTCTATGACGCTTTCTTCGTTAAAAGCAGAAATTAAAAGGCTTACGGTGGGTAATTCAGTGACTGGATTTTTCTTCGTTGGTTTATAGCGAAAAATTTCGGCAATTATAGGCAAAGTTAAGGGGAAAATCACATAGGTGTGAAGTAATAAAAATGCGAGAATCAAAAAAATAATATCTAGCATCACTTCACCTGTTGTGGTTCCGATTGGAGGAGGGTTTTTCGGTTATTTTGAAAATCTTGCAAAATCAACTTCATCTGTTCTGGGGTTAAGGCCTGACTTATACTCAAAATATAGTTACCTGCGGGGCCAATAAGTGCAATGGTGGGAACTCCTTTAAGTTTCCAGTTTTCTTTTACGCATTTATCTGTGGGTCGCGGCCAATTATTACATGAAATAATATCTTCGGATTCGGCATTGATTTTTACTGGCAAAAAATAAGTGTTGAGTATATGCACTACCGCGGAATCTCTGTATGTGGTTTTGTCCATTACCTTGCATGGCACACACCATTCTGCGTAAATGTTGACAAAAACTATCATTTCGTGCTTTTTGGCGGTTTCTAAAGCCTGAGAGTATTCTTGCCAATGCACTTGGGGGATGGCTGCTTGGGTAATACTGAGCGCCGTTAAAATTATTGTGAAGACGATTTTATTCATTTTTATTTTGGTGCGGGGCTTTAATTTGTCGCTGGGGTCTTGAGGTTTGGGGATGATCTTCAATGCGGTGTTGGGATTCAATGCGTTGTTTAAATCGCTCAACTTCTATGGTTTTTAATGTATCTAAGCGGTTAATAACCAAATTTTGAAAGTCTATCCATAGTTCGGGTTCGCTTGTTAAAAGTTCAACTTGTTTAGAAAACTTTTCTGGGCTATAATGGTAATCTTTTAAAATATTTTGTCGCACCATGCGCCCTAAAGAAGTAGTATCGCCGTAAGCTTTAGATGCTATTCTTAAATCCACATACATTTCTACAAAATCATGGTCTATTTTGGTTGATTTACATGCAGTTAAGAAACCTATGCTTATTAATGCAGTTATTAACCTAAGGGGTTTCATTATCCAAAGCCTGAGCAAACAAACCATTAATATACTCAGTTTTATCAAAAGGGGCTAGTTCTTCAATTTTTTCACCCATACCTACCCAACGAATGGGAATATCTAGGTTGTTGGCAATGCTAAGCACAGAGCCTCCGCGAGCAGTTCCATCTAGTTTGGTAACTACTAAGCCAGTTAAGGGAAAGCTTTCGTGGAATATTTTGGTTTGATTAATGGTGTTTTGGCCTGTATTCCCGTCTATGACTAACCAGATATCGTGGGGGTATTCTGGGCTGTGCTTGCGGATTACGCGTACCATTTTACGAAGTTCATCCATCAAATGCCCTTTGTTGTGCAATCGCCCGGCGGTGTCTATAAGAAGAACATCGCAGTTTCTGGCTTGGGCTGCTGCACAAGCATCGTAAGCTACGGCGGCGGGATCTGAACCCTCTTGATGGCGTACAAACTCAGCTTGGCTGCGTTCGGCCCACACTTGCAGTTGCTCAATGGCAGCGGCGCGGAAAGTATCCCCTGCGGCGAGCATAACCTTTTTGCCTTGGGCCGAAAAATGATGGGCAAGTTTGCCAATGGTGGTGGTTTTTCCAGCCCCATTTACTCCAATAATTAGAATTATGTGGGGGGAACTTTTCCATTCCATAGGAGGCGGATCCGTAAGTAAATTGCTGGCTTCGGTGGACAGAATTTCTAGGATTTGCTTTTGGGTTAAGGATTTTCCCAAAGCATGCTCACGCAGAGCATCAGCTAATGCAAAAGCGGTTTCCACCCCCACATCAGCTTTAATTAAATGCTCTTCGAGCTGTTCTAAAAGCTCATCTGTAACCTTTCCTGTGCCTACTATGCCCTGGAGTTCGCCTAAAATAGCATCTCTTGTTTTACTAAGACCGCTTCTTATTGCTGAAAATAAAGCCATTTATTTACCTATTAAATTACTGGAAATTTTCTTTTTTATCGGCTAAGCCGTAATCCACAGCTTCTTGGGCGGTCATAAAGTAATCCCTATCCGTGTCTTTTTCGATTTGGGATTCATCTTTACCGCAAGCTTCTGCCAAAATTTTGTTGAGCACTTGGCGAATGCGGAGCATTTCTTCGGCTTGGATCTGAATGTCTGAAGCGGGCCCCACCATTTCCCCTTGAATTAGAGGTTGGTGAATCATCACTCGAGCGTTATTCCACACATAACGCTTATCTGGCGCACCAGCAGCTAAGAGTACTGCACCCATGGATGCCGCTTGACCCATACATACAGTCACCACATCGGATTTGATAGCTTGCATACAGTCGTAAATAGCCAATCCGCTGGAAATAACTCCGCCAGGGCTGTTGATAAAAAGCACAATATCGTCGTTATTCAGAGAATCTAACCACAATAAGCGCTTCACTATCTTCTCAGCACTTTCGTCATCCACACCGCCCCACAAAAATAGACGGCGATTTTTAGCCAAATAGTCTTCGGCTTCTTTAAAAGGGTTGTATTTATCTTTTTTTTCTTTTCCGTTGTTACACTTCATGATTTACTCACTTTCCCAAATAGTTCCTTGGGGGGTGTCTTGTAGTTTAATTCCTTGATTTGCCAGTTCATCGCGAATGCGATCGCTTTCTATAAAATTTCTTTCTGCTTTAGCTTGGTCGCGTTGGGCAATTAAAGCTTCGATTTCTTCTGTGGCTAAAGAGCTTTGTTTTGCTTTTTCGGGCATGGTTTTGTCTAATTGCAAGCCTAAAACCTTGTCAAAATCAAGCACTAAAGCGGATTTTTCACCATCATCCAAATCGCTGCGTAGCATGGAGTTCAAAATCCCCAAAGCTTTGGCGGTGTTTAAGTCGTCGCTCATGGCGCTTTTAAAATCATGTTGCCATTTCAGAGCAGAATCAGAGCTGATTGCGGTGGCTTTTCCTATGAGCGGATCTGTGCGCCTGTGCAAATTACGTAAACCATCTTTAGCACTGTCCAAAGCTTCAAAACTGAAGTTTAAATAATTGCGATAATGGCTGGTGAGGGCCAAAAGCCTGTATTCCATGGGGTGATAACCTTGATCAAGCAAAACTTTTAAGGTTAAAAAGTCCCCGCTGCTTTTGGACATTTTACTGCTTTCGCCCATGCGTAAAAACTCACCGTGCATCCAAAAGCGCGCAAAGGTTTGCCCGGTGGCACATTCAGATTGAGCAATTTCGTTGGTGTGATGAATGCGAATGTGGTCGGTGCCGCCGCAATGAATATCTAAGGTGGGACCGAGGTGGTGCATGGCCATGGCAGAACACTCTATGTGCCAACCTGGGAAACCTTTACCCCAAGGACTAGGCCATTCCATGGCGCGTTGGGAATCGGCAGGGCTAAATTTCCACAGGGCAAAATCTGTAACGAACTTTTTTTCTCCCATATCAATGCGAGCGCCTTTTTGCAAGTTTTCCACATCTAAACGGGCGAAATCTGCATAGCGATCAAACTTTAGCGAGTCAAAATATACCCCATCAGAGGTATTATAAGTGTAGCCTTTTGCTTCGAGTTTTTGCACCAAATCAATTTGCTCGGGAATATGATCTGTGGCTTTACACCAAAGGGTGGGAGCGACAATATTTAACAAATCAATATCTTTGAAAAAAGCTTGGGTGTAGTATTCTGCCACCTCCCAGACGGTTTTTCCCGTGCGTTCGGCACCTTTTTCCATTTTGTCTTCACCTTCATCTTGATCGCTGGTCAAATGCCCCACATCAGTGATGTTTACGACATGATTAACTTCGTAGTCGAAATACTCCAAGGTGCGTCGCAAAAAATCTTCGAATAAATAACTCCGCAGGTTGCCAATATGGGCATAATGGTAAACCGTGGGACCACAACAATACATACGCACAGCAGGAACATCTTTGGGTAGAGTAAATTCTTCTATGGAACGCGATGCTGTATTATAAAATCGTAAAATAGCTTGCTTAGATTTAGACATTAACCCAAAGTTAGAAAATTATGCGTTAGGTCTATGCCTAAGCAATAATCTTATTTAAAGGTTTCTAAAGTTTATTAGCAATCGTCTTTGAAACGGCTGTTTTCAGAACAATCATCGTAATCGTGGATTTCTGGTGGAGGAGCATCACTGCAGGAAGTAACAAAAGTCCCAGCCAAAATCAAAGCTAATAAAATAAATAATTTGTTTTTCATGTTTAACCCTTGAAAGAAACTTTTAAAAAGAATATAATTCTATTAGCGTTTAAAAAGAGTAATTAGTATTACTTAAGCGATAAAGCTCATCTTTATAAAAGGAGAAAAAATGCGGAACATAATACTTTCGGTTAGCTTGTTAATAGCTGTGACATTTGCCCATGGCATATCAGATGATTTGTCAAATGTCGCAACCCAAAAAGCCCCGCAAAATGAAAATCCTGAAAATTCACCTGCTGAAATAATTGATGATGCTGTGGATGGACTGTCTGATTGGGTAAGTGATGAGTCTGCAGATGAAAAGTTATTGGAATTGATGAGCCAAGGTAAATATGTGCGCAAATCTATTATGGTTTTACCAGCATTATTTTGGATAGGAGAGGGACGCCCGAGATTATCTAAGCGTCAGGTAAACTTGATAATTGAGTCATTGCGCGATTCTTTGTCTAACATGAGCCGTTTTGACATTAATCCAGTTCCTGAGAGAGCAAATCGTAGATTGTTTGGGCGTTGGAACAGAGAATTTAATCCCCGAGCAAATCAAGAACAGAGGATTGCCCTGTTAGGACAACTTATAGGTGAAACACTAACACCAGATCTTTTAGGGTTTATGAGTGGTGTAATGCAAGAAAGAGCAGAGAAGAATTTAACTGAAGATCAAATGAATTCTTTTATGGTAGATAAAGCCAAAGAAAGTGGAGTTACAGCAGCTGAATTAAACCTAGTGCTCAATTCAGGTTATGTGGCTGTGCCTACTATGAGTTATGTCGCTTATGGTTATGATCGAGACAATAATGTAAATGCAACATTGCAAGGGGGATTAATCCTCTATAAAGTTAGAGTTAGTAAAGAGCGAGCTTGGTTGGAAGAGTACGCAACTATACTACGCGTGGGGCAAAAGATTAAAGAAGATCAGTACTCCCTAGCAGAAATTTTGACATTTCCCAGTGATTGGAAAACTTTTAGTCGCGAAAAAATAACTTTTAATCTTGCTGTTAGAGATTTTGCGCAATCTGTAGCACAAGATGTGCGCGATCAAAGAGACTTTCGCTTGCTAACACAAATGTCTTGGGCTGAAGGTAAGCAATATCATTTGCCTTTTTCTGCTGGGGAAATTCAAGAAGTAAAAATGGACAAGTTTTTTGAAACTGTGGAGCAAGTAGAGGATGATCGTGGTAATATTGTGGAATCAGTTACGGGCTGGGGCTATGTTTATAAAGGCGATAATTTTAAATATCCCATACGCAAACTAGATGAAAATATTGATGAATATACTTGGCAAGCTTATGCTCCTAAAGGAGAACCCATGGCTGGTAGTGTTGCTAGAGAATATTCGCGAGTGCCTGTGGATGTGGATTTTTTTGGTGGAGTTTCTTTTACGGGTGTTGAAATTCCTGCAGGAGGGCTTATAAGTCGAGGGAGGCCGGTTATTTATAAAAATAATGCAGATCCAAATGCTTCCAGTACTATAAATACAGAAGCTACTTATATGGGCTTTCAAACTTCTCTCAGCCCATTGTTTAATGTTAGTCAGCTTTCAATGCGTATTAACATTAATTTGACTTTGGCCGATATAAACCGTGAAGAAGAGTTGTATCTCTCTTTGGGTAATGGTGCAGATCCTATAGAATATATGATGTTTTATAACATAGGTTTTGGGCTGCAGAAAAAATGGTGGTTAGGGCGTTGGATTCCTAGATTGGGCTTAGACTTTGTTATTGGCGATCTGTTTTTGTATGGTAATACTGGGCCTATGGTAGATGCGCTAGTTATGGGCGCAAAATCTGATTTGGCCCTGGAATTTGCTTTTAGTCCTAATATTCGTTTAGGAGCCTTTGTAGGTGGAAATTTCACAACTACATTTAGAACTTGGGATGCTAAGTTAGGCGATAGAAAGTTAGAAAGTTTTTCTCCTGATGCTAATGGTGGAAATGTGCAGTTGCTTCCGTTGAGTTATCATTTTGGAATAAACCTTATGGTAAATTCGTGGCCATTGCGTAAATTATGGGATAATATCATGTCCAGTTCTACAAGCGGAGTGTCAGGTGTTGTGAGAAATTTGCAGCTTAGACCAATATATTACTAGGCAATAAACACTTTTCTTCTAAATTTTATAGTTTTTAACATAGACTGTTTGGAAATGTCGGAGTAATTATGTTAAAAAAAGAACAAAAAAAACTTATTCGCACGGCTTTAATGGAATATCGCACCATGCTCTTTAAAAATTTTAAAGGCACTGCCGATGAAAAAAATCGTATTGGAAAAGTGAATAAGTTGTTACAAACTTGGAAAGTGTAAAGCGACAAATAAAAAACCTATAAAACTTGCAGATTTTTGTTAACATTCATATATGTCAACAAAAGATCCTTTTATTGGAAAGCAAGCAGGTAAATGTGTAATAGAGGAGCTCATTGGTGAGGGCGGTACGGCTTATGTGTATCGCGCTCATAATGAAGCCTTTAAAATGGATAGGGTGATTAAAATCCTAAAACGAGAGTTTTCTGCTGATGAAGATTACTATCCACGCTTTAAGCAAGAAGCCCAATTAGTAGCTCGCTTGGATCATCCCAATATACTGCGGGTTTTTGATACTGGGATGTTCGAAAATCATATTTACATAGAAATGGAATACATAAAAGGGGTGACTTTGCGCGAATATATGATGCGTCATGGTCGTCTCCCTGAAAAAACCATTTTAAATATGGCTTTACAAATAGTGGGGGCCTTGCGTTTTGCCCACGAATTGGAACTTAGCACTCCTGAAGGCGTAAGGGTGCGAGGGATTTTACACCGGGATATTAAACCAGAAAACATCATGATCACTCCCAATAAAGAGGTGAAGCTGATGGATTTTGGAGCCGCTGAGGTTCTGACAGTAGCTGCAGCGGCTGAGTCGGGGGGTAAGATTTTTGGTACTTTGGCCTATATGAGCCCCGAACAAATTTCTGGTTACAAATTAGATGTACGCAGCGATTTTTTTGCCCTGGGAACTGTAATTTATGAGATGTTCACTGGGCAAAAAGCCTTTCCCGCCGAAGGTTTACATGAGCTTATGGAGCAAGTTAAGACAGGCAAGTATCAACCTGTGCGCAAATTGCGCCGTTCCATATCGCCTTTGACTGAAGAATTATTAGATAAACTACTATCTTCTCGACCTTCCCGTCGCCCCAATGACGCAGCAGAAATCGAAGAAGATTTAAAAATTTGCCAACAATTTTATTCCATTTATGGCACGGGTGCGCGTATAAAGGTACCTATTTCTTGGCGCAAATATTTTTCTGAAATATCTTTAGGCATGTCTTTTGTGGCATTGGTGTTATCGTTATTTGCAATATTTGGCAAAAATCCAAACATATCGTTGTTAAACTATAGTGGCGAGTCCGCAGAAGCCCAAGTGATGATACACCAAGCTAAATTGTTAGAACAAAAAAACAAAATAAGTGCAGCCATAGAAGAATACCTAAAGGTGCCCGAAGGCACTAAAGAATATGTAGAAGCGCAGACACACGCTGCCAGTTTGTATTACAGTCGCTTAAAACAATTGAGTAAAGCTCGTTCTATTTTAGAGTCCTTGCGTACCAAAGGGGTGAATGATCCCTATGTGGATGCGATTTTGGGGCTTATCTACTATCAAATGGCCTTGTATCCAGAAGCTAGGCAACGCTTGGATGCCTCTTTGGAGTCCAATAAAACGCCAGTATTGGAAATAGACGACCAATTTAAAGATGATATACAATACTTTTTGTCCATGGCTTGGGATAGAGAATATAGACATATCAATAAAGATCCTAAAGTTTTGGAAAAAGCATTAAAAGCTTGGAGTTATTACTTAGATGTCAGCTGTGAGTCGGGGAAAAATTTAAAAAGTAGCCGTTGTCAACATGCGCAAAAAAGAAAAAATGCTTTAGCTAAGTCATTATTGTAGTTTGTATATCTAAGATTAGCTATATTAACAACTTAGTCCCATTGTGGGATGTTTTTATGTTTTTATGATTTTTGGAGTTTTTGATGAGAAAGCCTAAGCGTGGAATTTTAATTAGTCTTAGCCCATACGAAAAACGCATTGCTATTATGGAAAACGGAGAATTGGCAGAACTTGTAGTAGAAGGAGTCAGTTCACAACGAACTTTAGGTAATATATACAAAGGTGTTGTACAAAAAGTTTTACCTGGTTTAAAAGCTGCTTTTATAGATATGGGTTTAGAAAAAGCTGGTTTTTTACACCAGAATGATGTTATAGATCGCAATGCTGTTTTACACAGAGAATTTGGTGATGATGAAGATAGCCAAGGTGCTGTGGAAGAATTAAGCATAGATCAAATGCTCGAAGAAGGGCAAGAGATCATGGTGCAGGTTATTAAAGAGCCCATCAGTACCAAAGGGGCGCGTTTAACCACTCATTTGTCCTTTGCTGGTCGCTTTTTGGTGTGTATGCCCAACACAAATTTTGTGGGAGTTTCCAAAAGAGAGCGCGATGGTCAGCGCCGCCGAGAATTAAAACGCATTGTGCGTCGCTTAAAATCCCGGGATGTGGGATATATAGTGCGCACCAATGGTTTGGGGGAAAGCGAGGCGGAAATTGCTAAGCAAATCTCAGTTTTAGAATCTAAGTGGGAACTCACCAAAGAAAATTTTGAAAATTATCCTCCTGAAACCTGCATTTATCAAGAGTCTGACTCGGTGGAAACTACCATTAGGGAATATTTTTCGGATGATACAGATTATATCTATGTAGATGATAAAGATGAATATCATATTATGCGCGATTATGTGAAAGTTTTATCCCCCGATAAAATGAAAAAAATTAAGCTTTGGTCTAGTAACGAAAGTCTGTTTGAGCATTTTAAAATAGAAGATGACTATGAACGCACGCTTTCTCGGTCGGTACGCTTACCCCGAGGCGGAAACTTGATCATCGAACAAACCGAAGCTCTAGTTTCCATAGATGTAAACACTGGTCCTAAAGTGCACGGCAAAGATCAGGCCAAAAATATTTTAGAAACCAATATTGACGCTTGCCATGAAATTTCCAAGCAGCTGCGTTTACGAGATATTGGTGGTTTAGTGGTCATAGACTTCATAGATATGGATAGTGACGAAGATCGCGAGACCATAAACAATGAATTTAGAAGGGCAATTCGTAGCGATAAAGCGCCAATATGCTATATTCCCATTAGTCAGTTTGGCCTTATGGAAGTTACTCGCAAAAGAGTGCGCAGTAATTTAATGACTGAAAAAACCACCACCTGTTCTGCTTGTGGAGGTTCAGGATTTGTCTATTCTTTAGAAACCACCATTTCTTTGATAGATCGCTGTTTAGCTCGTGCCCATCGCCGCGGTAATCATAAGCATATTACATTATTGCTTTCAAGTCCTATTATCGAGGTGTTTACCCAAGATTTAGCTCGCTATTTCCACTATTTGGAACATAAGCACAGTGTTAAATTAGATTTAGTAGAAGATGAGTCTGCACCTAGTAGTCATTTTGCCATGTATGACACTAAGACTGGTGAGGAAATTACAGAATTATATTCATTTGCTTAAATAGATAATAAAAGGAGTATTTATGAGAAAGTTTTTTGTTGTAGCGTTGGGGCTATGGTTGTGGTCTTGTGGTACCGATAAAACAGCCAATCCTTTAACACCGGAACATTTGCAAGATTCGCTGTATTACTCATTAAAAGACAGTTTGCTTGAGAGCTTTAATCAAGCAGGCTACGATGAAATGGTTACTGATAGTGTTTATGATAGGCTGTATGCACAGTTTTATGACGAGCAGATGGAAAAAATCGAATCGCGTTACGACTCCATAACCCAACACACTTTGGATTCTATAGTGGGTAATAGAGATAGTGTAATGAGTATAGGGATTCCATGCAAAATGCAGAGTTGGATAGCTTGCGCGGAACTATTTACGACTCCCTATATAATGAAGTGTATTGGGATTTGTATAGTGAAAATGCTCAGAAAAATCTCAGCGCTTATGTATATGCCTCAAGTAAATATCTAATGCCCGCCACCTATGATTATCAAGACTCTCTTTACGAAGATATGTCGGTTTCACATTTGATTAAGATTAACATAAATAACCTAGCATCGGGAGGAGTATTACAAAGCAAACCTAGTTATAAGGTGACGGTAAAGGCTAGAGTACCAGGTTTTACAGAAACGGCTGTGCTCACCAAAAATGTCTCTTCTACTACAGAATTTGCTTTAACCCCCGCTTTAAAATGGGATGCTTTGGCAAAGTTAGCAGATATTTTAGAGACACAAATTGAGTATGAAGTTACAGTTTTACACAATGATAAAGAGTTTACCCTTGATGCTGGAAATCGCTCTCTTGAGGTGATGCCAATTAATGTGATGCCTTATTACTATACCTATACCGATGGAACTGCTCCTAAAATCAAAGATTTTTATACTCGGTGGGTACAGGTAGTGGGTGATTCTATGAGTGCTTTGATACAGGGTGCCAAGGCTCAACACCCCGATAAAAAAATGGTAGGCTACCAAAATCCTGGAAAAGATTCAGCTTTGGTGGCGCGTAAACAAGTGGAGGCCATTTACAAAGCTATTAAGGCTAGGAATGTGGCTTATGTAAATAGTGCTATTTCTGGAGCTGGACAGCGAGTGCGTACCCCTTCACAGACTTTGCGTGATAAATCTGCTGTATGTATAGATGGTGTTATACTATTTGCCTCTGCCATCGGAGCAGTGGGACTACATCCAGTGATTGTTGCCGTGCCAGGTCATGCTTTTGTGGGGTGGAAAACTTGGGAAGATTCTGATGAAATGGAATTTTTGGAAACAACTATGGTAAACACAGGGACATTTGCCAATGCACGCACTTCTGCCACAACGGCTTACAATGATGGCGTGACTGCTGGAGATGTGCAAATCATCGATGTTTTGGCCATGCATAAGAAAGGGCTTACACCCTTTCCTGTAATCTTAGAATACTAATAGACTTCAATATTCCAGCGGCCGTTTTGACGGAATTCTTTCTTCATAGCAGCCCAGTCTAAGCCCTCTTGGGCGGCTCGTTGGGCAAAAACATCATCTACAGATTTTTCCATATTCTTCATACCGCAGAGGTAAAAGGAGAAATTACCTTCTTTGAGCAAATTCCAAATATCTTCTTGATTTTCGGCGATTTTATGCTGCACATAAGTCCTTTTTCCATTGCTAATTTCGCTGGAAAAAGTCTGAAAAGCTTCGAAGGTTTCTTCGGTCATATATTGGTTTAAATCGTCATTTTCTCTATTCATATAAATGTTTTCCATGGCGTTACGCACACCATAATAGAGAATAACTCTGCCTTTCCACGATTTTCTTTCTTTGTAAATACGATGTATAAAAGCTCTAAAGGGCGCAATGCCTGTGCCCGCAGCCACCATAATTAAGTTGACATTTTCGTCTTGGGGTAAAAAGAAGGTGCGCCCAGTGGGGCCAATAATGGTGATTTTATCGCCAATTTTAGTGTCGCAAAGGTAGTTGGATGTCAATCCCCGCACTTCGTTGCCATCTTCGTCGTCAAAAACCACTCGTTTTACACAAAGAGTTACGGATAAACCGCAGCCGTGGTCGCCATTGCGCGAAGATGCGATGGAGTAGAGTCTGACTCGGTGGGGTCTGCCATTTTCTTGGGTTCCAGGGACTATAACTCCAATGGATTGCCCTTCTAAGTATTCAATGTTAGAGTCTGAAATGTCTAAAATAATATTGCGAATATCCACATCAGTGTCTTCTTCTGTGAGGCGTTCATTGCCTAATATTCTAGCAGTAAAAGGCTCACTAGGTCTATAGGATTTTGCAGAATCAGGGATTTCGTATTTTAAAACTTTCATAATAAACTCGCCAAATAAATTTGATAAAATTTAACAATTTAGGCGAGAAGCTAAAACCATAACTCCACAAATACCTGCTCTATTGCCTAAAAATGGTGCTGAAAGGTAGTTTTCAGCTCGGTTAATGGCACTTAAAGCGTAGTTTTGACTTAGATGTAAGTATTTTTGATGTACCAACTGATGCAAATGAGTTTGTTGCATTACGCCACCGCCTAAAATAATCCTTTCGGGAGATAAAATCATGCTTAAGTTTAGCACCGCATGGGCTAAATATGTGGCTTCTAATTCCCAAACTTCGGGATTTACACTTAATTTTTGGCCGGGTTTTTTCCACCGCTCCGCTATGGCGGTACCCGAGGCTAAACCTTCTAAGCAATTGCCGTGAAAAGGGCATATCCCAGGAAAATCATCGCTAGGGTCTTGGGGAATTAATATATGGCCCATTTCAGGATGCAAAGCTCCATGGATGGGGTCGCCTTGGACTATGACTGCGCCGCCCACTCCTGTACCTACAGTTATATACACTAAAGGGTTACAGTTTTGTCCAGCTCCGTGTTCCCATTCTCCCAATGCTGCCGCATTTACATCGGTGTCCCAGGCTATAGGGACACCAAGTTTTCGAGAAAAATAACCCACCACATCGCTTTGGGACCAGTGCTTTTTAGGCGTGTTTAAAATATGGCCATAAGTGGGGGAAGTTGGCTTCAAATCTATGGGACCAAAACAGCCTA
>JAAZFC010000062.1 GCA_012511955.1 Fibrobacter sp.
CCGTGAGCTTGTTGCAAACCAAATCGTTTCTGCCCTGGCCGAAAAGTTCTCAGTGGCTATTGAAGTTATTGCCGCTTTGCTAAAGCAAATAATCCCCGCAGAAAGTGAAAATGATTTTTTATCCTGGATAAATTTGATTTATCCAAATGTTGCAGATAAAGAAAACCCTTTAGAAGACCCCGCTCAAAGTGTAAAAATGTATTGCAGAGTTGCGCGGGCTGCGACGCTTTATCAATATGTGGGCACTTTAGATTTAGGTTTTGCTTTTGACTGGAATTTTTACGATACCGCTGAAATTGAAGCGTTCATTGGCTTTGATAAAATATCAGCACTGGTAAATGCCTATGCAGCGTCGTCCGTAATTCTAAGCAAGTCTTATAACTACCCCGATTTGTATTTTATCAGTGCCGAAAGCTTAAAAATCAGCCCAGAAGTTTATGATTCGCTACTTCAATATGCAGATATTTTGCAGGATAGTAACCCCATAGAGGTGTATGCACATCCTGATCGTTGGTATCATTTTGCGGAGTTGCTATCTCTTTATAAAAAGACCAATTGCTTGCCCGAACATTTGCGAGCTCTTTTGGCTAGAGACTTTAGCGTAACTGAAATTTTAGATACTGAAGGTCGTTTTGTAGATTACCGCAACCAAGTTAGCGCTTTCCGCACTGCGCTGAAAAAAACACACACCACATCGTCTTGGAACAAATTTATTCAAGGTGTAAGTGATGAGTTGCGCAAGTCTAAGCGCGATGCCTTAGCGAGCTTTGTTTGCTGGGAGTCTCAGCAAGAAGATTTAGGCGGTAAAAGCTATCCCCAAGTGTTTTGGAGCACTAACGACATATATTCCTACTATTTATTTGATGTGGAAATGGAGCCAGATATGGCTATTTCTCGCACGGTGCAAGCTGTTGCCTGCATACAGCTATATGTGCAGCGCGCACTATTGGGGCTTGAAGGTTATGCTCTAAGCGATTCCCAAAAGTTAGAGTGGGAATGGATGAAAAATTATCAAGTATGGGTTGCCAATCGCAAGATATTTCTCTATCCTGAAAACTGGGTTGTGGGTGATTTACGCGAAGATAAAAGTCCATTTTTTGAAGAACTGGAAGATCGAATCGCCGAATGCAGTAATAATCAGAAATTATTAGATGCAGCTTTGGGTGAATACATAGAGAAAGTGGTTTCAGTTTCAGAAATAGATGTGGTGGGCGCATGCAAAGAAGATGGTGGTTCTGAAGCGGGAGTGCTTTATACCCTGCATATTATTGGTCGCACTCGGGGCGCACCGCACACCTATTATTATCGCTACTATATGGCTACCGCCCTTTATGGCAGTAGCTGGAAACCTTGGCAAGAACTAGATTTTGAAATAGACGGCAACATAGCACAACCAGCCATATTCAAAGGAAAGCTGTATGTGCTTTGGTTGCAAGTTATACAAGGACAAAGACAGAAAAAAGAGGGAGAGGCAGACCCTTCAGTGAATTCAGAGCAAAGTGCAGCAATGCAGCTTGAGTATTATGCCGATATTCGCTTGAAATGGAGTTCATATAATGGTAAAAAGTGGGATGGTGTCAAGACTGGAGTGCAGGCAGTATATGATGTTTCCGAGAATAATTTAGACTTTACCCTCGGCGAAAACGAAACTCTTGCTGATCGTTATATTATTGTGGATCTTAGCAATAACTCAGATTTTTTAAACTTGTCTGTGTGTAGAACCTATGATGATTTCACTGATAAACAAGTTAAATATTACACCCCCATAGCCTCAGCTGGCGAAGGTGTGGGAACAACCTACATACTCAAAAAAGGAGTTTCGCGCACTTATTCTACAGAGAAAAAACAAAATTTTGTCGTAATTGGCAACATATCGCTATCTGCCAGTGATGAAGATCACTCAAAATCATACCCTTGCCCTTATGAGACCAAAGCCTTTGTATCCGCATTTGCGCCAAAAGGGAGCGAACTTAGAAGCAATTACTTTGTGCACCCTGGCGGCTCCTTTATTTTGGCTGACGGCACTGAAGTGTTGAATACAAGCCGTGGTTCATATCGGGTGCTTCCTACTAACATGTCTTTTCTAAGCGGCAATGATCAACCCTTCTTTTATATGGATTCTAGGGGCACTTATTTAGTTACCAAGGTGTCTGCTGATGGTGGTAATAATGCCAATAGTGTTGGCAAATACCGTTTTGAGTTAATGACAAATCCCAACGCTAAGGATTACCATAGAAAATATCAGGGCGGAGGCTCCAAATGGTTGTATAAGCGTGAAACCCAAGCCCAACCAGTTTCTGATAGCTATTATTATTCCTATTCGTATTACAACTATTATTTTAGCATTTATTTGGGCTATTACATGGCCGGTGATTGGCAAGCTTGGGATCTAATTCAGAGCTTGTTTGAAGATACCTACCAGCCTAATTATGCAGCGGTTGCAGAGCCGTACCCCGCCAGTACTGTAGATTTCTGTTGGGGTAGTTCAACTTCTATTTACAATTGGGAGCTGTTCTTTTATGTTCCCATGTTAATGGCCGATAAAATGATAGCCCTGCAAGACTATGAATCAGCTTTAAAATGGATTCAGTTGGTGTTTGACCCGCAGATGGATTTTTCTGACTACGAAGACACTAAGCGCTTTGTTCAAAAGCTCCCAGTGGGCAGCAAATTTTGGCGTTTTTTACCATTTTTTGCCAACTCCGATGCCGACAAATCTATTTTGGCTGAATTGGGACAACCCACGGCGCGGGACATGCTTCCCGACCGCAAAGCCATAAAATTACTCATAGACAAGTGGAAAAATGATCCCTTTAATCCGCATTTAATCGCCCGTTACCGACCCACCGCCTATCAAAAACATGTAGTGATGCGCTACTTAGATATTTTGATTGAATGGGGGGATTTACTTTTCACCGAAGACACCACCGAATCGGTAAATTTAGCCATTCAGATGTATGTGTTAGCCGCTGACTTGCTGGGGCCTAAAAGCGCTATCGTACCCGATCCAAGCCCCCAGGATGGAGAGTCAGTCAAAGATATCTTGCGTTACGGAACCGGAATCATGGGAGAGGCTTATGTAGCCTATGAGGACACCGTGCTTTCCACCAGTTCTAGGGAAAAACAAACACCCCAACGCTTACTTGATGGCAAAACCATGCAAACTGCTCGCACCATGGGCAAGGTGTTTTATTTTGATATTCCCCGAAACGATAAATTAATGGCTTATTGGGACACGGTGGCCG
>JAAZFC010000063.1 GCA_012511955.1 Fibrobacter sp.
AATTAATTGTGGTGGCGTAATTATTGGTGGTGAAGTTATGGCTTTAAAAGAGATTGAATGTGCTGAATTAGGCAGTGAAGTGGGCACCAAAACTTTAGCCTATATTCGCAAGCATTACCGTCAAGAAAAAGCTAAAGAATCTATAACTGAAATATTAAAAGAAATAAATCTTCATTATGAAGAGTATAAGAATTATTTGAAAATTAAAGTGTTGAGTGATGAAAATTTAGAAAACTTAGCTGAAGACATTGAAACAATTAAACAACTAGTTCAGCGTAAAAATAATTTAGAGAAATTAATAGATAAGTTTGAAGAAGTGGTTAAAGAAGTAGAAAATCCTGCAATAAAAGTGTTAAAAACTTTGTGGACCGATGTAGTTCTTGCTGGACCACATACTAGACACACCGTTATGGAAAAGCATGAAGGACCTTTACGAATAAGAGAAGATGATAAAAAGGGATTAATTGACATACAGCGGAGTTAAAATGAGTACAATTTCTACTAATGAAGATATTCATAAATTCATTCATAACATTAATGAATTATACTTATTACAAGCAACTAGAGTTTTAGTTTGTGTAGAGGGCTTTGCTGCTAAGAAGTTGTTGGCAAGTTGGTTAGATAAAAAACGATATGTAAAAGCAATGCATTTTGAAACCGGCGACGATTTAATTCGCGCTTTTGCAGAGTCTAGTGATAAAACTATTTTGGTATATGATTTAAAAACACCAGGCCGTAATGGACTCGAAATGATTTCAGTACTGCGTAAATTACCCGGAGGCGGTAAAAACGCTTCTATTATAATGTGCGGAGATAATTTGAACTTTCAAGCCATAGAAAAACTTCAAAAACTAGGTGTGGGTGCTGTACTAAATAAGCCTTTTAATGAAGAACAGTTGTCTAGTGCATTTAAAAGTTTATCCATGCCTTATTAATGACATTTTATTAGTTAATTTGTAAATTTTGCCCCCATGGGTAAAAGTAATCCGTATATAATAGCCATAGATGGCGCTTCTGGTACTGGTAAAAGTACTACAGCTCGCTTTGTTGCGGATCGTTTAGGCGTGTGTTATATAGACACAGGTGCCATGTATAGAGCTTATACTTACAAAGCTTTATCACATAAAATTTCCATAGAAGATGAAGAATCCCTACTAGCATTACTAAAAGAAACTAAAATTAGTTTTAATGATAAAAATGAGGTTTTGCTAGACGGTGTAGTATGTGGTGCAGAAATTCGCAGCCCTGAAGTAACAAAGGCTGTATCATATTATAGTGCAATTCCCCAAGTGCGCACTGAGCTTATCGAAGTGCAGCGCAGTATAGGAAATAGTCGCACTTCTGTTTTAGATGGGCGAGATATAGGCACCACAGTGTTTCCCCAAGCTCAATTTAAATTTTTTCTTACCGCAGATTATAAAGTTAGAGCGCATCGGCGATATTTAGAATTTCAAAAAATGGGTGTTCAAACCACTTTAGTAGAAGTGGAAGAGAACTTACGCCAACGAGATGCCGTTGATTCAAATCGCGAAATTGCTCCTCTGCGCCGTGCAGAAGACGCTATAGTTATTGACACCACTCAGCTATCAATTGAAGAACAGGTGGAACAGGTTTGTGTTCATGTAGGAGTGGTAACATCTACACAAACGCTGACATCAAAACCAAAAATAAATATGAAACATAAATTAATAAAAGGTACCCAAGAGGACCTTGAGGAAATCCTTGCAGCCGAAGAAGATCTCGGTAATTTAATAGATCTTAAAGGTGAAGCTCTAGAAATTTACGGAGATTCTCTCGAAGGCGTCGAAGAGGGTAAAGTGGTGATTGGCACCATTCGCGAAGTTTACGATAACAGCGTTTTAGTTGATGTAAGCTTTAAATCAGAAGGCGAAATAGCCCGCGGAGAGTTTAAAGAAGATCAAGAAATTGTTGTGGGCTCAGAAATAGAAGTTTTCATTGAAAAACTTGAAGATTCCCAAGGCAACTTAATGCTTTCTAAGCAAAAAGCTGATTTTGTAAGAGTTTGGGAAAAAATTCATGAAGCTTTTGAAAATGAAAAAATCGTCAGTGGAACACTTACTCGTCGGATTAAAGGTGGTGTAGTTGTTGATTTGTTTGGAATTGATGCGTTTTTGCCTGGTTCACAAATTGATTTGCGCCAAATCCCTGATATCAATGATCTTATTGGCCAAACCTTTGACCTTAAAGTTATCAAAGTAAACAAAGCTCGTCGCAACATCGTAGTTTCTCGCAGGGTTGTGCTCGAAGAAGAACGCTCACGCTTGCGTGGCGATGTGTTGGAAACTCTTGAAAAAGATCAAGTACGCAAAGGTATTGTTAAAAATATCACCGATTTTGGCGCCTTTATTGACTTGGGTGGTGTAGATGGTTTGTTGCACATTACCGATATGTCTTACAAACGCATAAATCATCCTTCAGAAATGGTGGATTTAGGTCAAGAAGTAGAAGTAATTGTGCTTGACTTTAACGATCAAAAAGAGCGTATTTCTTTGGGGATGAAGCAATTGCGTCCTCATCCTTGGAAAGATATTGCCGAACGCTACCCCGATGGAACCAAAGTTTCTGGAAAAGTGGTTTCTATCACTGATTACGGTGCTTTTGTGGAAATCGATACCGGCGTAGAAGGCTTGATTCATGTATCCGAAATGTCTTGGACTCAGCATGTTAAACATCCTTCTAAAGTGCTAGTAGTTGGTCAAGAAATTGAAGCTGTAGTGCTTAAAGTAGAAGAAGATGCCGAGCGTATTTCTCTTGGTATCAAACAATTAGAACCCGATCCATGGGAATCCATTGAGAGTGAGTTGCCTCCAGGTGCCAGTGTTTCTGGTGAAATTCGCAACTTGGCTTCATTTGGAGCTTTTGTGGAAATCAAAGAAGGCGTAGATGGCTTAATTCATGTATCTGATATGTCTTGGACTAAAAAGATCCAACATCCTTCAGAATTAGTGAAGAAAGGTGATCGCGTAGATTGTGTGGTCTTAGCTGTAGATCGTGAAAAACGCAGAATATCACTATCTATGAAACACTTAGAAGAAGATCCATGGGATACTATAGAAACAGCTTATTCTGTAGATGCTGAAGTAGAGTGTGTAATTGTACGCATGCTCGACCGCGGTGTAGTAGTTGAGCTTGATAATGGTATCGAAGGATTTATTCATGTGGCAAAATTAACTACGGAATACATTAAAGTTCCTAGTGATGCCTTTGCTGTGGGCGATAAAGTGCCAGCAGTGGTGTCAGAAATAGATCAACCTAACCGAAAACTGTATTTAAGCGTTGTGGATTACTTTAAAAATAAAGAATCTGCAGAATTACAGGAATATCTTGACAAACATAAGCCTACTGGTTCTGGGAATACCCTAGCTGATGCAGGGCTAGAACCTATAGAAGAGTAAGAACATATATAATTATAAAGAGATTGTGTAAACAATCTCTTTTTTTTATAAAAAAAGTAGTACAATAAAAGTATGCTTACTCGTGAAGATCTTTTAAAAGAATACCAAGAACTAGCGCCTTATCCAGCTGTTTTATTGAGACTGTCTGAAATTGTACTTTCTGGAACATATACTATTGACGATATAGTAAATGTGATAAAGTACGATCAGGGTATCACTGTAGATGTGATTCGTTATTCTAACTCTGTGGAGTCTAGTTCTTCGCGAAGCATTGCTTCTTTGCAAGATGCTATTGTGCGTATGGGGGGAAGTCGAATTTTACGCTATCTTTTAGCTCGATGGTTTTATAGTAGTGTTAGTAGCGCTTTAAAGGCAGACAGGCAGTCTAAGGCTTTTTGGCAACATGGAGTGATTTCTGCGTTGGCCAGCGAAGTTTTAAGTGAAGAATTTCCAAAATTAAGCCATCAAGATGCTTTTACCACGGCGCTGTTGCACGATATAGGAATGATTCCATTAAGCATGCATGCCATGAAAATGTCTTTAGACTTTGATTGGAGTGTTTTTGCAGATGATTTGGATACGGAGCTAAAACTTTTTGGTAATTCTCATGCTGAGACTGGTGCCATGTTGCTTGAATATTGGGGATTTCCCCTAGATATGGTGGATGCAGTGCGTTTTCACTCCTTAGGGGAGGGAGGGCCATCTCCATTAAGTGATTTAGTTCGAATGTCAAGTTATTTTGCCGCTCAAACAGCATTGGATGTGGAGATGAGAGAGAAAACTTTCCAAGGTTTTGGCGTTGACATAGATAAGACAACATTTCAGAGAATTATAACGAAGCTTGAAAGCCACTCTTTTTTACTTTTCGACGAATTAAAAGCGATGGATTAAGGTGGATTTAATCTATTAAGTTTGTTTTTTTGCCTAATCTTTTGCACTTCGCTAATTAACTGTTTTTCGCTAAAAAAAATGCGTACTAATGCGCTATTGCTTAAATTCCATTTTTCTGCTACTGGTTTTAATTGCCCTTGGTAATGTTCAAAATAATCTAAAACTTGGGCTATCCAAGGAGCATAAAGGAGGTTTTGTGATGAAATTCGACCTTTTTGTCCAGGAAACTCCATAACTTCTTCATCTATGGGTTCTCTTACTTTAATTGCTATGCTCAAGCGTAGCCTTTTTAAAGCTAAACTTTTATTTATATGAGGTGAGCGATTCTCATTGCATAAGATTTCTAAATTAAAAGGACTATATTTAATACGAACACCAGAAAAGGTTTTATTGCGTTTTTGTCCCCCTGGCCCTCCGCCACGGTGAGCTTGAACAGTACAATGCTTTAATAATTCTTCTGGCTTCATTAACAATAGGTCGTTTCGATGCATAATTTTAAAAATAGTAGTTTTTATTTGTTGGTAATGCTTTTTTTGTTTTTTTGGGGTTGTGCAAGTAACCCTAGTCCTTCAGAAGATAAGGTTAAACGCGAGGCGGTACCCGATTCATTGCGCTTAGTTTTATTAGAAAAAACTTATCATAGAATATTGACTTTTGATTTGAATAAAGAACCCATGGATAGTATCAAGGTTATGCTTACTGATGAAAGTCTTTACTGGATAGAAGAAATTGAAAACGCAGCTTTAAATGAAAGTAGAGATTTTGTAGAAGCCAGACCTTTTCATGAAATATTGACCATTGTAACTTTTAGAATTTTGGAGCGCGACAAAAAGTTGCGGGGCATTTATTCTGATAGGCTTTTGCATTTGGCTCTGGGACATTCAGGCTTGTTTAGCAAGGTAAACTCCTTGGAGTTGGGAGAGTTTGAAATCAAAGTAGATAGGGGAATGCGCGGTTTAAAAATTTCACCTAAAGTTCCTATAATATTTTTTGAGTGGGAAGATAACAGATGGAAATTTGATTTGTACAACACCATGCCCTTGGTTTTGCGCGGGGTGGAAACCATAGGTATAAAAAAAGAATGGGAACCTGGCTATACTGTGATATATTTATTAGAAAAACTTTATCGCCGACAGTTGAATTTTGATATAGACGAAGAGTTTTTAGAACCTAATAGATGATTTTATGACTAAAAAAGCTTGGAAAGTCTTAACCACTAAAGCCTTAATAGAATCTCCTTGGCTAAGCGTATATAGCCAGCGTTGTGCATTGCCCAATGGTAAGATTATCGAAGACTTTTACACCGTAGAGCAGCCCCATTGGGCTATTATTTTAGCTCAAACAGTTAATGACACTTGGGTGCTCACTGAGCAATATAGGCATGGAGTACAAAAATATCTGTGGGAGTTTCCCGCAGGGATTATTGAACAAGGGGAAGCGCCCCTAAAAGCAGCTCAACGCGAATTACTAGAAGAAACAGGTTATCATAGCGATAAATGGCACACTAAGCAAGTTTTGCCAGTTAATCCCGATAGGCAAAGCGGGCATTTTCATGTGTTTTACGCATCCCAAGCTCGGCGCATACAAGAAGCTCAACTAGATGATAGTGAAGACATAAAAACCCAAGAGTTTTCCACCGCTCAGTTAAAAAAAAAGATGTTAAATGGAGAATTTATCCATCCTCACCACATAGCAGCTTGGCTTTTAAACCAAGATTCTTTTACTCTTTAATGGTTTTGGGCTTTTTTTCTTGCCAAATCCAAATAGCTATTCCAGCGGCGATCATGGCAAAGCATAGCCATTGTCCGCGGGTAAAGCCCAAGTTACTTAGGCCAATGTGCGCATCAGGTTCGCGGAAATATTCAATAATAAAGCGGAAAAATCCATATCCCATTAGATATAAAGACATGATATGGGTTTTAAACAAGGGCTTTTTGGTGAGCCAATAAAGTATTGCAAACAAGATCACCCCTTCAAAAAGCATTTCATAAATTTGTGAAGGGTGTCGTAGCATTTGCGTGGCATCGGTGGGGAACAGCATTCCAATGGGCGATGTAGTCACGCGACCATATAATTCACCGTTGATAAAGTTGCCTAGTCTGCCCCAAGTATAGCCTAGAGGTACAGCTACAAAAGTTAAATCACTCCATTTCCAATAATCCCATTTTTCTTTTTTAATACAATAAGTCGCTGCTCTAAAGGCGCCGATTAAACCGCCATGATAAGACATTCCCGCAATTCCTGTAAAATGGAAACCTTGGTTAAATGAAAAGGGTAAAAATATTTCTAAAGGATTTTTAAGATAATAGCTCAGGTTGTAAAAAACTACATAACCCAAGCGGGCACCAACTAAAATTCCACCGATTACCCATGAGGCATAAGTGTCTAACTGCTCTTTGGTAACGCCCAGTTTGTCTCTTTTGCTAATGCGCAACATTAAGTGATAAACCGTGAAAAAAGCGGCTAAATACATTAGCCCGTACCAGCGTACGGGAAATGACCCAATATGGAAAAAAGTAGGGTCTAAGTTTTGGGGAATAAGGTTCCACCAACTGTATTGTATGGCATTAGCATTCATAGGGCAAAATATACATAAGGCAGAGGTAAAAAATGACTTTAAGGCAAATATTCTTTAGCCCAATGATTTATCATTACCCCAGCAACGCCAGTGGCGGGTAAAGTTCGTAAATTGTCATGCACTTGCATCACTACAATTACTACTGATTTATTGGGCTCCTCTTTGGATTGGGCAAAGCCCGCAAACCAATCGTAGCGACCTTTGGGGTCTAAACCGTCGAGGGAACCAGTTTTGCCTCCAATGTTTAATTTTCTGCGATTATAATTATAAACAGTTTTATTTACATATTTTCGAGCGGTGCCATGGGTGGCAGTGCGTAAAAAAAGTTGCCTCATACCAAAATGGGTATTATCAGAAAACTTATGGGCTGATAAAGGATAGGGTTTATCGGGGGCCAAATCCGAACTAAGATGTTTGCTCCAAGGAAAAGTCTCAGGTTGTTCCGTTAAGAAAGCCCGCACTATTGCCGCTGTATGTAATGGTTAAATAGTATTAGCTTTAGTGAATCCTGAAGCGCACTTTGCTACCGCATAGCCGGTGTCAGGTGGGGCGAAAATAGATTGTCCATGGGGACTTAATCCAAAAGGGATAGTTTGATTAAAACCTAAGTAACGAGCGTGTCTGCGTAGAGAGTTGCCGCCTAAATGTTGTCCAATTATTCCCATCACGGGGTTGCTAGACAAGGCAAAGGCTTGCATTAAAGTTTGTTTTGGACCTTGGTAATTTTCTGGTATTCTCAGCTGCCTTAAATAGAGAGTATTGCTTCTTCCAATAATGGGAATTTCGTTATTTATACCATAGCGGCGGGTTTCCATGGCCGTGGCAGCGGTGAGAATTTTAATGATAGAAGCTGCGGGAAAGGTGCTGCGGGTGAGCCATAGTGGTTCGCTTCTAAGGGCAGAGTCCGATCGCTGCCCCCATGCTAAGATTTCATTGCTAGGGGCATCTACCATAAGAATAAAAGCTCCAAAAGGCTTTTGCTGTTGTAAAATTCTGCGAATATGCTTAGCTAAAACCGTATCTTTTTGATTATAGAGGTTTAAAGGAGAACTTGGTTTTTGAATATCCACTACTTTTCTTTGGGGAAGGCTCGTTGTGTCAATTTTTAAAGCAATAACCGAACTAGAAACAGCAATTGAGCTGGAGTTTTTTGTTTCACTTGAAGATGAAATAGGAGTTGTATTATCTAGTTCTTGCTGATTTTTTTGACAAAAATAAGTAGCAAGAGCTATTACCACTATCAATAATACCCTATTAATCCATTTGATAAATTTAAACTTAGGTTTTTTGGGTCTGTTTTTACTGCGATAATAATAATTTAACGAGCCCACAATACTTACTGTTTTAACTTAATAAAGTGATTTTTGTAATATTCCATTTCAGCAATGCTTTCGCGAATATCTTCTAATGCTAAATGCTTATCTTGCTTCATAAAGTCTGGGAGATCAGGTCGCCAACGATTGCACATTTCTTTAAAGCTGGTTACATCTACGCTACGATAGTGAAGCCATTCCGAAAGTTTTGGCATATATTTATACAAAAATCTGCGGTCTTGGGAAATAGAATTGCCACATAAGGGGCTGGTACCTTTATCAGTATAATCAATGAGAAAGCGAATGGTGGCTTCTTCGGCCAAAGCAGTATCGTAGTTAGACTTGCGACATCGAGCAATCAAACCGCTGTTGTTATGGTGACGGGTATTCCATTCATCCATGCTTGTATATATGGTTTCAGAATGCCTAATTGCAATATTGGGCCCTTCAGCCAAAATTTTAAGATTAGAATCGGTAACTATGGTGGCTATTTCCAAAAGAACACAGTTGTCAGGCTCCAAACCTGACATTTCTAGGTCGATCCATACGAGATTTGGTGGTGTTTGTCTATTCATAGTTTACAAAAATGCTCAAATTAGTAATATTTTCATTGTTAAAGTTAATTTTTAAAAATACTAAATAAGGATAAATAATGGAAGAAATTGTTGTTACCGGTATGGGAGTTGTTTCTTCACTGGGACATAGTCCAGAACAATTGTGGGAAAACCTTTTGGCTGGTAAGTCTGGAGTTAGCACCATAGATCGTTTTGATGTGGAAAAATACTCAGTAAAAATTGGTGGTCAAGTTCGTGATTTTGACCCAACCAAGTATTACAGCGAAAGAGATGCTAGGCGTACAGCTCGTAATATTCAATATGCTGTACACGCAGCAGAAAGTGCTTTAGAAATGGCAAAACTCGACCCAGCAGATGTGGATGTTACCCGTTGTGGAGTAAATATTGGCTCAGGTATGGGCGGTATGGAAGTATTTTATGATAATGCTGTAGTGTTAGAAAAAAGAGGTCCCCGCCGGGTATCGCCGTTCTTCGTACCCATGGCTATTTCTAACATGGCTGCTGGAGAAGTGGGAATTCGTCTTAAATGGATGGGACCAAACTGGTCCTTGGTAAGTGCTTGTGCCACAGCTAATCATGCTTTTATCACCGCCTGCGATCAAATTCGCATGGGTAGAGCCGATGTAATGCTTGCTGGCGGATGTGAAGAAGCGGTTTGTGACATTGGAGTGGCGGGTTTTGCAGCTATGAAAGCCCTTTCCACGCGCAACGACGATCCCGAAGCAGCAAGCCGTCCTTTTGACAAAGATCGCGATGGTTTTATCATTTCTGAAGGTGCTGGGGTATTGGTATTAGAATCGTTGAGTCATGCTAAAAAGCGCGGTGCACCTATTTTGGCCCGTATTGCTGGTTATGGAATGAGTTGCGATGGCCATCACATGTCTGCGCCTCGCGAAGATGGTTTAGGCGTGGCAAACTCCATGAATATGGCAGTAAAAGATGCTCGTATAAACATGTCTCAAGTGGGTTATGTTAACACTCATGGAACCTCTACGCCCCTCGGCGATGTGGCTGAAGCAGCGGCTATAGTTAAAGCTTTTGGTGCCGATATTAGTCGTATTAAAGTTAATTCTACCAAGTCCATGACTGGTCACGCTTTAGGCGCTGCTGCTGGTTTAGAGGCTATTGCTACTATTATGAGTTTAAGGGACCAAAAAGTTCATAAGACTCTTAATTTGGACAATATTGACGAACGCATTGATCCATCCGTGGATTTATGCGCAGAAGCCTCAAATCACGCCATGGAATATGCCATGTCCAACTCCTTTGGGTTTGGTGGACATAATTCTACGGTTATTTTCGCTAAAGCGTAGTTGTTTATGTTATATTAAATAACACCGTTTTTGCTCTCATAACTTCAGAATTATTTTCTGAGTGTTATGAGAGTTTTTATTTTTATGCAGAATATTCGCTTTAATAAGATGGCCAAATTCATTTAGTACAGCTTTCTGATACAGCAGGGCTTTTCGGTGCGTTGCGTCAAAGATTAAACAAAAAAAGGCTAGCCTTGCGACTAGCCTAAAAATTTTATCAGAAATTAATTATCCAGCTTTGCCAGCGGATCCCAAAACATTTTTGGTTTTTTCCATATAGAGATTTTTCAGAGCTTCGCGAGCAGGGCCGAGGTATTTGCGAGGATCAAATTCAGCAGGTTCTTCGGCAAATACTTTGCGTACCGCTGCAGTCATTGCAATGCGACCATCGGAGTCGATATTGATTTTACAAACTGCAGACTTAGCAGCGCGACGCAACCATTCTTCGGGAATACCGATGGCATCTTTCATTTCGCCACCATATTGGTTAATTATTTTAATTAAATCCATGGGTACAGAAGATGCACCGTGCAATACAATGGGGAAACCAGGCAATTATTGCTCAATTTCTTCGAGAATATCGAAACGCAAAGGAGGAGGAACTAAAACACCATTTTCATCGAGGGTGCATTGATCTGGGGTGAATTTGTTAGCACCATGGGAAGTTCCAATGGAAATAGCCAAGGAATCTACTCCAGTATAGGCCACAAATTCCTCAACTTCTTCGGGCTTAGTGTAGTGGGTTACATCAGAAACCACATCGTCTTCTACACCAGCGAGAACACCAAGTTCACCTTCCACAGTAACACCGTGAGCGTGGGCATATTCTACCACTTGTTTGGTGAGTTCCATGTTCTTTTCAAAAGGATGGTGTGAACCATCGATCATCACTGAAGAAAAACCAGAATCCACACAATCTTTACAAAGTTCGAAAGTGTCGCCGTGGTCTAAGTGCAAAGCAATGGGAATACCCTTGCCGTCAGTGATTTCTTTGGCGTACTCCACCGCTCCTTGGGCCATATAGCGCAACAAGGTTTGGTTGGCGTATTTGCGCGCACCGGAAGATACTTGCAAAATTACGGGAGAATTGGTTTCGGAGCAGGCTCCAATAATAGCTTGGAGTTGTTCCATATTGTTGAAGTTAAAAGCAGGAATTGCGTAGCCACCTTTGATAGCATCGGCAAACATTTGCTTTGTATTAACTAATCCTAGATCTTTATAGCTAATCGCCATGTTTTCCTCTGGGGATAGGGTGAATTTACACTCTTAAAGCTAGAAAAAGCTAACAATTTAGGCAACAAAGTCTGTGAATTATGATGAAAGGTTGGTAATTGAAGATGAATATGGTCTAAATTTCTAAAAAATACTTGGTGAGTAATTAAATTTGTAGTTTAAGCCCATTGGAGAAGTTATGAGTGCAAAAAAAGTAGTAGTTTGTCTCGATGTCAAAAACGGAAAAGTAACCAAAGGGGTGCGCTTTGAAGGTAATGTAGATGTGGGTGATCCCGCTGAAATGGCAGAGCATTATTCCCAAAGCGGAGCCGATGAGCTAGTCTTTTATGATATTATGGCTTCTGCAGAAAACCGTTCATTAGATTTAAACTTAGTACGCAGCGTGGCTCAAGTGATAGACAAGCCTTTCACCGTGGGAGGCGGTATCCGTAACCTCGAAGATATGTCAGAAATTTTTGCCGCCGGAGCTTCTAAAGTTTCTCTTAATTCCCTAGTGGTGCAAAATCCAGAAATGATACGCCAAGGCGCTGAAATGTTTGGCTCCGAACGCATAATGCTAGGTTTAGATGCCCGTTTTGTGGGGGTGAGCGAAAAATTCCCCTCGGGCTACGAAGTGGTGATTCAAGGTGGACGCAAAGCCATGGGTTTAGATGCGGTGGCTTGGGCCCAAGAGGCTGCAGAATTAGGCGCCGGAGAAATTTGCCTTAATTCCATAGATGCCGATGGCGTGCGCACAGGCTACGAAATAAATCTTACCGATCAAGTTTCCCAAGCAGTAAAAATCCCAGTGATCGCTTCGGGCGGAGCAGGAACCCCAGCACATATTTGTGAAGTATTTCAAAAGACTGCAGCTCAATCAGCCCTGGTGGCCTCCATGGTACATTTTGGTGATTATACCGTGGAGCAAATCAAGGCAAGCATGGAAGAATGTGGCATTAAAACACTAAAAAAGGAAAAATAATGAATATTAATATCGCCGCCGCAGTTTTTGAGACCGGTCGTAGCTTAGGCGCAGACTTTGTGGAAATTTATATGGAAGAAACCCGTGCCTCGGCGCTAACCCTTAAAGATAAGGTCATAGAAGGTGCCAATGCCAACACCGATTTTGGCGTGGGAGTGCGCTTGTTGTACGGCACTGAGGTCTTGTACGCCTATACCAGCGATATCAGCCAAGAAAATTTGGTGGAATTGGTGCGGGGATTAGCTTTTGGTCGTCAGGGAAATCCA
The DNA here is from genome assembly GCA_012511955.1 of Fibrobacter sp. Taxonomy (GTDB): domain Bacteria; phylum Fibrobacterota; class Fibrobacteria; order Fibrobacterales; family Fibrobacteraceae; genus JAAZFC01. The sequence continues at coordinate 12,547 of JAAZFC010000063.1, forward strand.
GCGAAATACGCCACCCTAAGCCCCATGACTTTTGCGGGAACTTTGCAAGACATTCAAGATCCCCGTGTGCTGGGACAAGGTTATAAACTAGACTTTTTGCACCGTGCCGATGGCGCTGCCCGCAAACTTTCCCCCGAAATTGTGCAAGTAAGCGCCAGTATTATAGATGCGGTTTCGCACATTGAAATCCTCAATTCCGAAGGCTTGCATATTTGCGATGAGCGCTCCCGAGTGCGTTTTAACACCACCGTAACCGCAGGGAAGAACGGAGATAGAGTTTCCGCCAGCGAAGCTCCAGGATTTTTTGGCGGTTACGAGGTTTTGGCGGATTTGCCCGTGGAAGATTTAGCCCAAAAAGCGGGGGAAAGGGCCATGCGTGTGCTCAATGCGCCGTACATAGGAGGCGGGCAAATGCCCGTGGTAATGGGCAATGGCTTTGGGGGGGTGATTTTCCACGAAGCCTGTGGCCATCCGCTGGAAACCGAGTCCGTGCGCCGCAAAGCCTCGCCTTTTTATGGCAAAATCGGTGAAAAAATTGCCCACAGCGCAGTTACCGCCATCGACGATGGAACCATCACCGGAGAATGGGGTAGCATCAATGTGGATGACGAAGGCACCCCAGTTCAAAAAACCGTATTAATCGAAGATGGGGTGCTGCAAACTTTCATGTCCGACAGAGTGGGCGCCGCCGAAGTGGGCGTGCCGCTTTCCGGAAGCGCCCGGCGAGAATCCTATAAGTATGCGCCGGTTTCTCGTATGCGCAACACCTACATAGACGCTGGCTCAGACAGCTTTGACGATATGATCGCCAGCGTGGACGATGGCTTATACGCTTCTAAAATGGGTGGTGGCTCCGTGAATCCCGCCACGGGGGAATTTAACTTCGCCGTGGAAGAAGGCTACCGCATTAAAGACGGCAAATTAGCCGGCGTGGTGCGCGGTGCAACGCTCATTGGCAAAGGCGACGAAATTTTACCCCGCATTTCCATGGTGGGTCAAGATCTGACCATGGCGGCGGGAATGTGTGGAGCCTCTTCGGGTATGGTTCCTGTAACCGTGGGGCAACCCCATATCAAAGTAGATAAGATTTTAGTAGGGGGTAGGGCATGAATTTATCCGAAGCTGTAGAACTATTATCCCAAGAAGCGCGCCGTGCCGGAGCAGAACAGTTTGATATCATTGGCCAAAATATGCGCAGTCAAGGCCTTTCAGTTTACAACAAAAAAGTGCAACGCACCGAACTTTCCCAATCCGTGGGTTTGGGCATTCGCCTATTTAAAAATGGTGCCCCGGGCTATGCTTCCACCGAAAAACTCGCCCCCGATGCCATAGGGCAAACCGTAAAAGATGCACTTTCCCATGCGGAATTTACCGCAAAATTAAACATCGAATTGCCTGGGAAAACTTCTTTGGTTGAGTTACCAGAACCGTGGAATGATGAAATCGAAGCTCTAACCATGGAACAAATGGCCACCGCCGCCTTAGAAGTAGAAGCAAAAATCTTAGCGGAGGGCGCAGAAATAGAAAATATCCCCCACTTGGGCATAGGCACCGATTCTGCCCAGGGCATTTTTGCCAATAGTGCCGGAATTTGGCACCAAAGACGAGCCAATCAGTGGGGAATGGGAGTGGGCGCTGTGGCTTTGCGCGATCAAGTGCGCAAAATGGGCGTTTTTCACCGCAGCGGTCGTAATCTAAAGCTTTTAGACACGGATCACATCGCTAAAATGGCCGTGGAACGCGCCTTAGAACTGCTTTCTCCCCAACCCATGGCCAGCGGAACTTATCCAGTATTATTTTCCCACCGTATTACCAGTAGTTTGGTGGGCTTGTTTTTATCTTCTTTTCACGCCGAAGTGGTGCAAAAAGGCCAATCTCGCTTGGCAGAAAAACTGGGGCAAAGCATCGCAGTTCCCCAATTTGTGCTTCGTAGCGAACCTCATCGCACCGATTTATCCCGGGCCAAGGTCATGGACAGCGAAGGCATACCCACCCAGGCTTTGACCCTAATTGAAGATGGCAAATTGCAAAATTATCTCTATCATTTAGAAAGCGCCCAGCGCGACGGCACCCAAAGCACCGGTCACGGCGTGCGGGGTTTTGGCTCTAAAGTAAGCACATCATTTCACAATACCGTGGTGGCACCTGGCTCCTCAAGCGCAGATGAACTGCGAAAATCCATGACCCGGGGCTTAGAAATCGTCAAATTAGAAGGCGCCTCTGGTTGTTCAGCGGTTTCTGGGGAAATCAGCATTGGAGTCCAGGGCTTTTTAATAGAAAATGGCCAGCGCTCCCAAGTGGTAGATGGCATTACGCTCTCCACCAATTTCTTTGATTTATTGCAGCAAATCGAAGCCATTAGCTCCACTTATCACGACAATTTTTCCGCCATCAAAGTCCCCGATTTATTGGTGGGAGGGGTTTCCGTATCCGCATGATCGAATTTAAGAATCTTAGTTTTAGCTACGAACAAGATTCCCCTTGGTTCTTGCAATCCTTGAATCTAAATATCCCCCAAGGCTCTGTTTTTGCACTTTTAGGCCCCAATGGCGCAGGGAAAACCACCCTTTTACGCCTTTTGACCGGCCGTTTAAGCTTACAAAGTGGAAAGATTAATATCCCCGCACCCTGGCAAAGCGCATCGGGGGGCTTAGATCCGCAAAAATACGGGATGCTTATAGAAAATCCCGGCATTTATCCTCGCCTGAGCATAGCCGAATATTTGCAGTTCTTTGCATCTTTTTATACCGTGTCCAATCCCCATAAACGCATAGCCGAACTATGCCAGCTTTTAGGCCTAAAAGACCTTCAGCAAAAACTAGGGAAATTATCTTTGGGAATGCGACAAAAATTACAGCTGGCCCGCACCCTGCTCCACGAACCTGAATTAGTTTTACTCGATGAGCCCACCAGCAACTTGGATCCCACGGCCAGGGAGCAAATTTGGGACATACTTTCCCAATGGAATCGCAACCGAGGTGCCACCATCTTAGTTTGCTCGCATTTATTAAACGAAATGCAAGAACATTGCACCCATTTAGGGATTATTTCAGAGGGTAAACTGCAAATTGCCGGAGAGCTAAATCAAGTTTTAGCCAGCGCCACTGCCAGCAATAAAGTGCGCATACATTTAGCTACGCCCAATATGGAAATTGATTATTTTCAGGCCCTAGAAGAACTTGCAAGCCTTTATCCTCATTTGCAAGATTTACAGTTGCAAGACCAAGTTTTAAGCTATGGAAGTTCAAATCCGCAACTGGACAATGTGGGAGTGTGTAATTATTTGCAACTGCGGCAAATTCCTTTTTGGCAGGTAGAAGTGCAGCAGCCTAGTTTAGCAGAAATTTATCATCAAAAAGTAGGGAAACATGTGGCAGATATTTAAGCACGAAATTCGCCTGATGCTGCGTGAACCGCGATTTTTAATGGCATTTTTGCTCCCTCCCTTGGTGCTTTTGGGCGCCCAAGCCTTTTTGTTTAGCCAAACCGCTGGGGAAGCCCCCCAGTTAGACGGCATGATGCTGCTTTTAGTGGGGGCATTAATCACCACCATGTCCGTAACCCTCACCGCAGATTCCTTTGCCGGTGAAAGAGAACGCAACACTTTGGAGCTACTTTTGGCCTTGCCCCTGAAACCCGAACACTTGTTTTGGGGCAAACTCAGCGCCATTTTGGTATTGCCCTTGGTTTTAGCTTTTGCCGCCCAAGGCATTTTGTGGACATTTTTCAGCCAAGTGGGCTGGTATTATTTAATTACCGCATGGATTTATAGCTTGGCTCTGTGCTTGTTTATCACCGCTTTGGCTTTGTACATTTCCCTGCGCAGTGCCACCGTGCGCAGTGCAGCGCAAATCAATGTGATTTTTGTGCTCTTTTTCTTGTTTTTAACCAACTTTGGCGGTGTGTATTACTTCAATCACCCCGCCTTTCCCGCCGTGGCGCTTAGCTTTTCTTTGCTCGGCTCGTGGATTATCACTCGCGGTGCTCGCCGCCGTTTTTTGCGCTTGGGGTAGGGTAGCTGGGTTCTCCGAGTGAACTCTTATGGTCATCGACCGCTTTTACTTAGGAGTATTGAGATGAATAGTTCTCAAAACACTAATATTTATGTTATAATAAGGTGAAGATTATGACATTAAAAGAGAAATTTAAGAGAGAAATGTGTCAGTGCATTGAAGATGCAGAGCCTCTTTTGTTGTATTTGCAAGGTAAATTGGCTGAAGACTTTTCTTTTAGATTAGAATATCAAAAATGGTATTCAAAAGCTTTAAAAATTGTTGAGTTTTTGGGTAGTGATAGGTTTGAAGAATTTAAGTCATACTATGAGATAAATCCCAAAAGAAAAGAAGCATCTGTTGGTAATTATTGTATTCAAGATTATTTTAAAGGAATTTTACCATCTCATTGGAGTGCAACAGAGTCATGTGCAAAGAGCGAGGTGTTTCTTAATGTTTTAAATCAAGTAACAATTTTAGTCTCAATAAAAGATCGTGTTGATTGGGTAATATCTGATATGCAAACACATTTGCTTGTGAAAATTCAAAAAACAGAACTAAAGTCAGCAAAGAAACTTTTAGAAATTAACATTCGCGCAAGTGGCGTAATTGCAGGGGTGGTATTAGAAAGGCACTTATTGAATGTGTTAAAAAACCGCAAAATTGATTTGAAGGGAAAGAGCAAAACAATTTCAAATTTAAACGATTTACTTGATGAACATAATTTAGTAAAGAAAGCTACTTGGAGGAGAATACAATCTTTAGCAGACACAAGAAATGACTGTGCCCATGATAATAAAGAAGAACCAACGAAAGAAGATGTTAAAGAGTTGCTTTCAGGAGTGAGCTGGATCATAGGAAATGTGTTTTAACTTTACTTTAAGCAAAGAGTTTTTTTAAAAAGCATTATTTTTAAAACCTCCATGTTAAGGTATGTGTTTAAGAAACCTGTGTTACGCTATACTTTTGTTCGTTGACTAAACGAACTGCTTCAGCTTTAAATTCTTCATTGTAATATCTTGACAATTTAACCCCCAGTTAAATGTTAGTTAAGGTCTAGTTTTTTAGGGGATGCTCAAACCATATACTACGGCAGTAAGAACGGAGGGTATTCAGTTCGCTGTGTTATGGATTAAGGACTCTGTTCACTAAAAGAAATAAGGGGCGACTATAAGCCGGGTTCTGTACCTTGCGGTGATGATCATCTATCTGGGATGTTTGTTGCCAAACACCTCAAGCGACCTACCCGAAACTCAAACCAACGAGCCGCTGGCGCCAAAGGCGAGCTTCTTCTTGGTCTTGCACCAAATGGGGTTTACCCTGCCACTCTTGTCACCAAAAGCGCGGTGAGCTCTTACCTCACCATTTCACCCTTACCGAAACGAGTACGGCGGTATATTTTCTGCGGCACTTTCCGTCCATTGCTGAACCTGGCCGTTAGCCAGCATTTTGCTCTGCGGTGCCCGGACTTTCCTCTGCCGAAACAGCGACCATCCATCGCCCCTTATATGTTAAAATATAGCAAGAACTATTCTCCGCGGTTGCGAGCTGCTTGCTCTTTATAAATATTGTGCTGCCTGAGATTGGTGGAGAAAAAGTGCAATCCTGAACCATCATCTTTAGCCACGAAATATAAATCTTTGGTTTCCATGGGGTAAAGCGTAGCCTCAATAGCTTTGCGCCCAGGACTAGAAATAGGACCCGGAGGTAATCCCGCAAAACGCCTGGTATTATAAGGGTTATCTGAAGCTAACTGGCTTTTGTAAATAGGCCCAATGAGATTGCGGAAAATATAGCGCACGGTGGGGTCAGCGCCCAAGGGGATGTGTTGGCGTAAACGATTGTGAAACACTCCTGCGATATGGGGTCGTTCCATAGGATTTCCCGTCTCTTCTTCTACTATAGAGGCTAAGTTTAGCACATTTTCCCATCCTCCCAGTTCGTTGAAACGAGAATCGGGCTTATTTATATCGATGTCTTTTAAGCATTTTTTAGTGGCTTCTACCAAAAGCTTTAGCAATTGAACTTCATCGGCTTCCATGGGCAGACTGTGGGTGTCGGGAAACAGCCAACCTTCCAAATTAGGAGCTTTTACACCTAAAGAATGGGTAAAATCTTTGTCGTGCACCAAATTTTCCCACTTAATGGAATCCAAGTTGGGATAATGTTTTTTGAGAATGCCGTATATTTCCCAAGATGCCCTTCCTTCGGGGATGCTGACTTTTCTGTGCGCCTCGCGTCCAGAGGTTAGAATTTCAGCTATTTGCGTAAGATTAACTTGGGGTGGAATTTCAAAAAAACCCGCTTTTAGATTAGCATCTTGGCTTGTTAAGCGCAAATACCAGCGAAAGTGTTGGGCACTTTTGATTAAAGCTTTTTCTTGCAAGATTTTTCCCACTGCAGTGGTGCTGCTTCCTTTGGGAATTTCTATAATCATAGTTTCTGAATTTTCTGATATGGCTTTGGTGCTTTGATAATAATACAAGCCAGTACCGCAAGTTAAACCTGCGATGATAAAAACGAGAAGTAGAAGGATTTTTTTCATAGAAAACACATTATCAAGGTTTTTGTCAAAAATTTAATATAACATTCTTTTATTAAAAAATATTTATTCAAATTTATTTGTTTTTTTGTATATTAAGATTATATTATTAATGAGTTTAACTTAATTGAGGCTTTCATGAAAAGGTTATTGGTAGTCCTATTATTGTTGGTGTCCTTTAGTTCAGCCCAACGCACTGTTAAGTCCAAGCAGGGAAATATTGATATAACTAAATCTGCTGGTGGTGACAATATTGTTTGTACCGCTAATTTTAGTGATGAATTAACATTGTTGAAGCAAGATGGTGATTATGCTTTGGTGCGTTTGCAGCGAGATAACTGTCAAGGCTGGGTCTTTTACCGAGATGTGGAATTTGTAGCTAAAGCTGCTGGTGATAAATCCATGAGTCTTGATGGTGTAGATGTAGTGGGTTGGTTAGATAACCCCGCCGCAGTTTTTGTGCTAGAAAACGATGCTGCTGACATGGCTGGTGTGGACATTAACCGCGATTTCCGTGAGTATTTGCAACATACTTTGGACCGCGAAAAAATAGAAGCTCGCAACCAAGAAAACTAGGAAGATATTTTTAGAAAACACAGCCCACTTTTTGAGTGGGCTTTTTTTTTAGTTATGAATACACATTTGCGTAAATTAATAAAAGAATCTCGTAAAAAAGGTTGGGAATTTGATCCCGTGCAAAGCAATGGGGCGCAGCATTTTGAACATAAACAGTATGGACGAGTCTATGTGGCCTGCACTCCTGCGGATTGGCACGATGAATGCATTTACACTCGTCAACGAATGCGCCGAGCAAAAAGGCGTTTTTTAGATAAATAATCGCTTTTAGAATTCATTCACAGAATAATCCTTGAAAAAAATATTTAATAGCATATAATATTCTAAGTCGTTTGTTTTATAAAAGTCAAGGATGAGTAAATGCGTTTCTTAGAAAACTTTTCTGTATTGCAAAAGCTTATAATAGCTTCTGCGGTTTCCACCATTATTGCCATAATTGTAGGGGCTTTTGGCTTCGTGGGTATTGGAAAATTAGGTCAAGGAATTGATTTAATTACTAAAAACCGCATGCCCGACTTGCTAAACATTAGTGGTTTTAATAAAGAGCGTATGTATATACGCGCCCAAACCTATGAGATATATGAAATAGAAGCCTTAGCACTGGAAAAAGCTGTTAGTCGTTACCCTCAAGTAATGCAACAACGAAAACAAAGTTGGCAAAATATTGAAGAACATCTCAGGGAAATTCAACGGGTGCCGCGATATACCGAAGCGGGTAAAGGAATGTTAGCTGATATAGAGCGAACTTACGCTGAATGGCGGAAAATTTATGTGGACTTAGATGCTATAATAACTGAACTCATTAGCGTTAGCTCCCAAGAAAGAAGAGAAGAATTACATCAAAAATATCGTGAAAATGTAGGTATAATGGTTCCTATTTCCGAGGAGTTTGGTGCTACTCTCGATAAAATTGCCCATCAAAACCAAGGAATGACGGTAAAAATAAGTGAAGATTTATTACTAACTGCAGAAAGCAGTGGGCGTAAAATGCTCATAGTTATTGTATTGGGAATTATTTTAACATCTGTGGTGGGTTTTCAAGTGGCTAGGGGCATATCCCGTCCGCTTATAGGAGTAATAGAACCGCTGAAATTAATGGCCCAAGGGGATTATAAAAACAGCATTGTTAAAGAGGAATACTTTAACCGCGCCGACGAAATTGGTAAAGTGGCCAATGCCATACGCGACATGGCAATTAGTACGCGGCGCACCATGCGCGCGGTAAACGAAGGGTCTAATTCAGTAGCTGCTGCAGCCACAGAGCTTTCCGCCGTTTCCACCGAAATTGCGGCCAGCTCCGAAGAAATGAGCGCTCAGTCCACCACCGTAGCCGCCGCTTCCGAGCAAGCCAGCATCAATTTAACCTCAGTAACCAGCGCAGTCGAAGAAATTTCAGGTAGCACCAGCGGCATCGCTGCCGCCATCGAAGAAATGTCCGTTTCACTAGATGAAGTGCTGCGCAATTGCAAAAAAGAAGTGGAAATTGCCGCAGCGGCTAATAATCATGCGCAAAATAGCATGAATGTGATGGCTGGGCTCAAAAGCGCTTCAGAATCTATTGGTAAAGTAGTAGAAGTTATTGACAACATCGCCAGTCAAACCAACTTGTTAGCTTTAAATGCCACCATCGAAGCCGCCTCTGCAGGGGAGGCAGGCAAAGGTTTTGCCGTGGTAGCCGGCGAAGTCAAAGATTTGGCGCGCCAAACCGCCCGCGCCACCCAAGAGATTCAAGAGCAAATTACCGCTATGCAGTCCAACACTGAATCTGCTGTAGCCGCCATTACTTCTGTTTCCCAAGTGATCACCGAAGTAAACACCATCTCTCAAGCCATAGTGCAATCCGTGCAAGAACAGCAAAACACCATTCGCGACATCGGGCGCAGCGTCAACATCATGGATAGCAACGCTCAACAAGTATCCCGCAATGTCCTAGAATCTGCAGCAGGACTCAAAGAAGTAAACTCCAACATTGCCGGAGTAAGCATCGCTGTAGCTGAAACCACCCACGGTATTTCCCAAGTGAACACTAGCGCCACGGAACTGTCACAATTAGCCGAAGATTTACGGAGTTTGATGTCCCAGTTCCAAGTCTAACTTTTCTTTGTAATTTGCAGGCGCACTGCGACGTTGCACTACGACAAAATAACACTCAAAATACTATTTGTATTACTCATGTTATTTTTCTTGTGCGCCTTGCATTACATCCAGCAAATTCCAAAGAACTATTCTTGGAAGTTTTGTGCTACGCAGGCGCTATACTTCGTCAGACTGCAGATAAAAACGGCTCAAAATACTATTTGTATTACTCATGTTATTTTTCTTGTGCGCCTTGCATTACATCCAGCAAATTCCAAAGAACTATTCTTGGAAGTTTTGTGCTGCGCAGGCGCTATGCTTCGTCAGACTGCAGATAAAAACGGCTCAAAATACTATTTGTATTACTCATGTTATTTTTCTTGTGCGCCTTGCATTACATCCAGCAAATTCCAAAGAACTATTCTTGGAAGTTTTGTGCTACACAGGCGCTATGCTTTTTGCTACGATCGTTGTAGAAAGTAATTAGTTTGCGAAAAACTTGGTGCAACTTCCTACTGCCCGAAAACCATCTTATAACTTTGCCCAGAATTTTGCGCTCTAATCACATAGATTCCCGGCTGATTGAGCACAGACATTAATCTTTCTTGTAAATTACAATGCTCGCTCGCCCTAAATTGCGCCACTAATTTACCCTGCAAATTATGCACTCTAAAGGTGGTTTTTTCAGCGACCAGCTCAGGCTTTGCTAAGGAAATTACCGGAGACTCATTGCTAAAGCTAATCCAATCCAGGTTGACAAAACTCCCCGTGATTAAAACCCTAAGTTCATGCTCTCCCGTGCTAATTGCTTGGGTTTTGCCAGAAATTTCCGTATAAGTGTCCCAATCTTCGCCTGCGGGAACCTTAATGGTATCGCTAATGGCCTTATCGTCCATAAAAAGCATAAACGAAGAGCCTGCTAAGCCCGAAGCAACCCGCGCAGTGTAAAACATTTCTCCCGCTTGCTCCACATTTACCGTGTATTTTAACCATTCGCCCACTAGGGTATAACCCACCGCCCAGCCCTCGTCAATGGCTACCACATCCACCCCTGCGCCAGGTCTAAAACTCGCATCCCCTTGGTTTTCAGAATCCGCATCGTTATAAGCTTTGCCTTGACCGCCTTCATCGTAAAATTCCGCTTCAATCTTTCCGGGAATGGTGGCTGCTACATCTTTATAGGGTGCTTGGGGAATGCTAGGTCCGCTGGTAAATTCCCATTCTAAAATCCCCATGGTAGAGTCTCTAGCTCCTTTAAATACCAAGAATAACTGATCCACCAAGCCGCTTAAATTGCTCACCGCACACTCAGTAGTTTCGTAAGAATGCCAGCCATTGGTCTGAGGAAGTTCACAAGTTCCTGCCAAAGTTCCCGTTACGCTTTTGCTGCGAATTTCAATTTTATTATTGGCGGCTAAACTGGCGGCTTTTACTCTAAAATTGGTAGCGCCTGGGCCAAAATCCACCCCCGACACCCGAATCCACGATTCTTTGGTGCTATGCGGAGTGAGAACATGCTTCACGGGTTGTCCTCGCGTCCAATCCGTGCGACTGCGAATATTGCGTTGTTTGCTGCTAGTCAGGGCGGGATATTTTTTATAAGGATTAAAATTGGCGATTTGTTTGGGACCTTCATCGGTGAAAATCAGTTTATCCAACTTATCGCCGGTGTAGGTGAGTTCGTCAATGCTCACACTGCGGTGATAGGCTGGGGAAGGGTTCGCCACTCCTAAAGATGCGGGATGTTCGTCGGCTTGCACCAAGCGTCTATCGTGATATACCGCATACCACTTTCCTTTAAATTCTGCAATTCCATGGTGATTATTGTTGTGCGCATTAATATTTCTGCCGTTTATATTGGGATTATCCATAAAAATTCCTTGATAAGTATATGGACCCATAACATTATTGGAAGTAGCATAACCTATACGCAAATCGGCTGTGCTATAGGATAAATAGTAGATGTTATTTCTTTTGTGAATAAAAGGCGCCTCCATAACTCGAGGACCACCAAACTTTAACTGTACTTTGGAGTTTACATCAAAGCCTTTCATGTCGTTATTGAGTTTGTAAATATTAAAAACATTGTTATTGCCATCCTCTGCTTTGCGCACATTATTACTTCCACCTCCAAAGGTGAAATATCCACTGCCGTCATCGTCAAAGAATATATCGGGATCAAAACACCAAGCGATGCCATCACAATCCGCTAAGCCGCCGCCCCAGTTGTGGATCAGTTTTTTATTTCCGGGAATGGGGTTTTCCCAGGGGCCACTAAAGTTTGAGGCAGTAATCATGCCCACGCCACCGCCTCCGCCATCGGGATACACAATATAAAATTTTCCATCCGGGCCAATATCTATGCCCGAAGCCCAAATATCGTTGATGTTGTCGTATTCCCGTTTGGCTTCAAAAATAATACCGTGATCGGTCCAGTTTTTCATATCTTGACTGGTAAAACCGTAGAGAGATTTAATGGTATAACCATCGTCTCCAGCGGGGTCATCACTGTCGGTGATTAGGTAAAAAGTTTCGCCATCCGAAGTGGCAGCCGGATCCGCCAAATAATGATAACTACTAATAGGGTTATCAGCGTAAATCAGTGTCAAGCCACCCACCAATATAGCCAAGCTAATGATTTTTAGAACATCCATATCCAACTCCTAACTTTAATAATTTGCCTTATACTTAAAATCTAGGCTCAAAAAACCGTGATTTCCAGCCACAAAACCAAGATAGTATGGATAAAATGTCCATGAAGATAATAAGTAGTAAGCTAGTGGAAAGCGCCGTTTTTAATAAAAATGTTGACTGAGAAATTTTTAATGCTTACATTAATAATTAAGCTTGAATTTATTTTGTGAGGAAGAGTTGAGTTACATAAAAACACTTACCGTGCTGTTTTCATTATTTGTGACTGCGTCCCTAGTGATGGCTGATTCGTACCCTAATCACGAATGGGAATTAAATAACTATGAAGGTGCTTATGCGGTTTTTAATGAAGGTTTAATAACCATAGCTTATGGTGGTTCAGATTTTTGGCATGTGCAACTAACCAGAAAAAACATTAGGTTACAAAACCACAAAACTTACGAAGCAAAATTTACTTTGCGTGGTATCGATAAGCGGAGAGTTGTTGAAGTTAGAATAGGGCGAGATGGTTTCCCTTATGAAGCGTTTGTTGAGTTTGGTGAAATTTCAGCACCAGTTCATGGACAAAGCTATGTTAAAACATTTGTAATGCAGTCTCCCACCATAAACAACGCACGATTTGAATTTAATGCAGGTAAAAGTAATGAAAATGTGATGATTTCAGATGTAAGCCTAACATGTTTAGATTGTTCTGATATGGAAAACGATAATCCAGTAGAGAATGTGCCGCAACTAGCTAATGTTTCGCAGGAGTTTTTGATAGCAGCAGATGTTGTCGATTTGAGGGATAATTCAATGGCATTGGGGGATGTCTATGCTAAATCTTTTGAACTTGGGGTTAATGCTAAGGTTTATGGTAAAGTTGATGTTTACAATGAATGTTTTTTAAGAGATAGAAGTTATGTCAGTGATTTGCTGCGCTATGGCAATAAATGTACAGAACAAAATCAAGTTGCGGTTTCTAAAAGTAAAGCTGATTTGACCGAGTATAGTATGTCGATTAGCCCAATAAATCCTAATTCGACAAATGTTAGCATTGGCAATAATAATCAGCAAACAATTTTACCTGGAGTTTATGGCAAACTCCAAGCTTATTCTAATACAACAATGAATTTTTCTTCGGGAACTTATGTATTTAAGGGGTTTAAAACCGAAGCCGATGCAAAAATAATATTAAATCTTAGCGAAGGTCCCATTCACATAAAAGTGAGCAACAATGTTCGCTTTGGTGATAGAAATAAATTTGAGGTAATAGGTGGCAACCCAAGTGAAATAACATGGGAAGTTAGTGGCAATAGTGTAGATTTTGGCACAGATGGTAAGTACTTGGGGCGTTTCATTGCACCGCAAGCTCATTTACGCATACCATCGCGTTCTCATTTAGTTGGTGGCTTATATGCGCAAAAATTAACTTTAGAGCCGCAATCTACAATTTCAGAAGAGCCTAAAGCAACAGAAATATCTCATAGCGAGGAATATTTTGCGCCATTTTTTGACAAAAACATCTATCGCTTCACCACCGTTTTATCACCATCAATTGCTGATTTAGAAATGTATGTGTACGCCCCTGGTTTAGGAGTCAAAATAAATGGCAAAACTAATACAAAAATAAGTACACTTTCATATAATCAAATGGTCAAAATAGATTTAACTCGGAATCAAATATCAGGGTTTCCACAGGAAGCATTTAATTCAACATATTATTTCAATTTTAAAAAGTCACCAGAATATAAAATTTACTGGAATCCCCAGTCGGGTTGTATGCAGGGCTGCGACGGTGCAACATTGGAAAGCGCTTTAAGCGACTATGAAATGGTTATTAATGCGTTTTTAAATACTGGCAAGCAAATCAACTTGATAGGTGGCGCGTGGAATGCTTGGGAAAATAGTGACAATGGAGTGATAAATTGGCCTGTTGGATTTAAAGTACTAGGTAACGATGCTAAAATGTTAGATATGCAATCTGAAGATGATTTGCCGAAAATTAATTTAGGTAACGAAGCTTTTATAAAAGTGTTAGGTAAGTCGCCTCGGAGCATGGTAGGGTTGCATATATCAAATGGCTTTAACGCAGGTTCAGGTGGTGCTTTAAGTGTAAGTGCGCAGAAATTGTTACTAAACAATGTGATTGTTGAAAATTCAAAGTCTGATACTGATGGCGGTGCTCTTTATGTGGAAGATACCCTAATTATGGAAAATGTGCGGTTCTCTAAAAATGAATCTAAAGGGAGAGGTGGTGCTTTGTTCGCAAACAACGCAATATCAGGCTTAAATGTGATTTTTTCTAGTAACAATTCTGCACTGAATGGTGGTGCTCTTTTTACAAAAGCTAATAATACAACCTTTGGAAACGCCATATTTTATGCCAATAATTCAAGCGGTAAAGGCGGTGCCTGGTATAATGAAAATGCCATCTTGAAAATATGGCATGCAACAGTTTATGCCAATAATGCTAATCAAGGTTACGGTGCTGTAGGTGGAAGTAGTACTGGCGAAATTGGCAACTCAATTTTTTGGAATAACACCACACCTGGTTGTGAAGGTGAAGGGTGTGGCGTAGAAGTTGTCTCAGGCTTTGACACTAAACATAACTCATTTAGTCAAGAGTATCCTGGGCTTAATAACTTTAAAGGAAATCCTAAATTTTTGAATGAAAATAATCCTGACGGTGGCATTAATTTTATGAATTATAATGCTGGAATTAATTTAGCAAACGGCTCGTCATTGTTATCGGCAGGCTTGGTTAATTCGAGTGTTCCAGAAGAGGATATTTTGGGGGGGAGCCGAAGTGATCTAAACTTACATTTAGGAGCTTATGCTTGGGTTCAGCCTAATGAAGATGTGATTTACGGTCGTTTAAATAGTGCGGGGGATGTGGAAGCCGCTATGCCTAAAGTGCCACTAATTAATGAGTTTCCAGATAATTGGTTTATAGGCTACATGTCAAAATCTAAATACGCGAGGGTAATTGCGGCTAAAGTGCCCAAGAATAGGTTAACTAAAAGTGCAAGCAGTGCAGTAGTAAAAATAAAGCTACTTGATAAAAATGGTAAGGCCTATAGTGATGTTCCGAGTTTAAAACTTAAAGTCTATAAAAATGGTGAAAAAGATGGGCAGTTTGTTTTTCAAACTATGACTTTGACTAAGGGTAAACCCATCTTGTTTTCAAAAAATCCTAAAGATGTGAACGAATATGAAAGCGCTTTCATTTTGTGCATGAAAGATGAATTTGACCAATTTGAAATGGAAGTGATTGAATAGGAGGAGATGCTGTGCGTAAAGTAATATTTGTCAGTTTTGTAGTAATTTTATTATTGGGATGCAGTGGTCGCAAAACTAGTTCTCCTTCGGCAGGAGCTACACCAGCACCTGGCACTAACCCTCCATCAGCAGGGGCTGTCATCGAATTTGTTTGGGATACTTTAGTGCCTGATGTGTTTGCGTCTGAAAATCATAAATATGGCTTTGATAAGGATCCCAAGTCTAAGTTTTATCCAGAGTTGGCAAAAGATATTTATGTCTCAGTAAAAAAAGGGGAAGCCGCCAAAGTTTCTCTTCAGTTGTCTAACTCTTACAATAAGCATTCTTTATTTAATGTTACAACTCAGCAAATGGTTGTTGATTGCTGCACCAACAAAGCTACAGAACTAGAACTTTCTGAAGGACATTATGAAATTTATGGCGATAATATGCCCTTGGATAGACATATTCATGTTATTGGGTATAATGAAAAAACAGTCCCGGCAGAATATGTGCAATTTGATGCCGAAGATGGTTTGTGCTTTGATGAAGGATGCTATTCATTTGAAGGGGTTAAAGAAAACTTTGATAGAGTTTACAGTCAAGCTGTGACTAAAAACGCTTTTGTAGAAAGAAGTCATAGTGATTTTAGTCTCAATAAGATACTGACCTTTAATTTGACCGCTCCAATACAAGGTGATGAGTTAATGAAAGAATTTCATGATATGGTCATGCATAATATTAATAGCGAGCAAAATCGAATAATTTTTGCAATAAATTCTATAGAATGGGAATGGAATGTTTATGTTGAACAGTTTGATACTTTGTTACTTAATAATTATCTGCATGCCAATTTAGAATCAACTCATAATGTTTTAATATCATCGTGTGGAGTAGCAACTCAAGCTCAAAAGTCACTTTTGACGGTTTTAGGTTTAGATAGAAAAAATCAAGTTGCAAAAGTGCTTATTCCTAATGCAAGTAGCTATAGTCCTTGTGTTTCTATCAAAATGGAAAGTGAGCTACCTGTTTTACCAACAGGTATAAAGATATTAAGTGAAACTGCTTTCAGCAAAACTGCTCAAGTAGCCTACAATTATTTATCTGCAGACAATAAAGTAATACGCTCAATGATTTACGCACCTCGCTTTATGGGAGAACACTCTCTAAATGTTATACTGCACGAATTAGGGCATTCATTAGGTTTATTTGATGTATTTAAAGATGAAACAGAAGGGACATATGTTTATATTAACGGTAATGAGTTTGCAACAAGCGAAGCAAATATTATGACTTATACTATGCCAACAGGCCCCAAATTACGCTATCGTGATTTACAAGCAGTTATAACCAGCACAAATAATATAATTGAAGACGTTTATGAAAATCAGTGGAATTGTATAAATCTGAGTGATTGTAACCCTAAGAGGTAAAAGATGAAAATAAAAGCAGTATTAGTCTTTATGATAATTGCATATAGCTTATCCTTTTCAGCATCCTACTCTATGTTTGATGTCTCAGGTAAATACCTTGGGAATACAAATAATAAAGATCTTAATGGGCATTTATCAGGAGTGCGTCCCCCCATTTATTTTAAGAAGAACTATAATGGCGATAACGAGTTTAGTAAAAGTAAAATTCAAGTTACTCCTGAAGTAACTGAGTTTTTTGAGTCTGAAGCAAAATGGATAGAAATTGAAAAAAACACAGCATTGTTAGTTTGCTTACCTGAAAGAAAGCTGGGTAAATGGTTGTTAACTGCAGGTGTTAATGGCTTCGTACAAAATGAGCAGTGTTTTCAAATAAGCGGTATGGAAAAAACAGGTTCATATCAGGTTCTTTTTTGGGAGGATGGCCATAGATATACATATACTATTAATGTAGCTGTTGGTATGAAATATATTGATTTATCGAGACAAAAACACAAAATAGGATCACATAAGTCAGGTTATAGCAGAAAATCAAATTATTTTTGGGTGGATGAAAATGGAGAGTCTATTAGTGAATTAAATGAAAAAAATCGTGTATATTTCGATCCTGAAAGCATCGTTAATATGGATAAAAAACTTTTAGTCGATAAGTATTTGGTAACTAACTGTGACTTCTTAGAAGTAATGAAGGATTCAATTCCTGAAAAACTGCACATTTCTTACAAAAAAAGAAATATTTATTACAGTGATTGGGTCGAAAGGAAAGATAAGTACAAAAATAAATGCGATGTTCACGACACCGCTGCAGAAATCATACATCTCTATAGTGCTTTTGTTTATGCAAATTTACGGAGTGTAAAAGATGGGTTACAGCCAGTATATTCTTTTAACAACTTTGAAAGTGATAAACAGATCGTTCCACGATTATTAGAAGATGGGTCACATGTTGTAATAAAACGATCTTTTTTAGAAAAAGATGATATTCAACGAGAAGTTAAAGTATATGTTGACACTAACTCAGATGGTTATCGTTTGCCTTTTTATGAGGAATGGATGGTTTTGGCAAGAGCTGGTGATACATCAAATTTTGATGCCTATTGGCAAAATGAATCTGAGGCTAGAGAATATGCTTGGTTTGGGGAAGGGGACTTTTGGAGTAGGGGCTCAAAACCGGTAGGTATCTTAAAACCTAATGCTTTTGGTTTGTATGATATT
This sequence comes from Fibrobacter sp., assembly GCA_012511955.1. Lineage (GTDB taxonomy): Bacteria > Fibrobacterota > Fibrobacteria > Fibrobacterales > Fibrobacteraceae > JAAZFC01. The sequence goes on from JAAZFC010000063.1 coordinate 30,270, forward strand.
TTGGGGTTAGTATGTGAAAATACCATGTTTAGTAACGAAATAATGCTTGGCCGTTATTCTCCTTATGTCTGTAAGGGAGGTATGTTATCTGACTCTTTAAATTCTCTTAACATTCATAATTATAAGTTTGGTTGTGAAGTATCCTCTGGTTGTGTACTACGCCAAAACATTCGTTTGGTTCGTAAATTAAAATGAATAACCTGCACAAAATAGCGATTTTATTATGGTGCTTTTTGGTACTAAGCTCCGCCCAGTAATATGTGCAATACGACATCAATGGTAAGGTGCTAAATAAGTACCGCTGTGAAAGCCATGAGAACTGTAAACACCTCGCCCAAAAGCATCAAAAGCCAGGATCTTATTGGTTAGTAAATCAAGCTAGTTCGCAAAGAACAGCACAACGCAGTGTTAAGGTGCTTGATGCCAATGCCGTAAGCATTGATACTATAAGTATTGCGGTTTCCGATTCGGTACTATGGTTAGAATTGGAGAAAAATCAGGTGCATAGTCTATGCTTGGAAGATTCTTCCGGTGGGCTATGGGAACCTCCTGATTTGGCTTATAGATTCGAAAATGCTCGTTGCATACAATTTCATACCGGCGATTTGGTAAAATCAGCTCAAATTAAGTATTCATCAACTTTACAATCTAAGCTAACGGTAAACTTGCTTATAGGTATGAAATATATTGATTTATCCGCTAAACCGCAATGGTTGGGATCTAATAATATTGTCAAATACAAAAAACCACTTATTTATTATTTAGGTGAAGGAGCTGAACAGAAAAATTTAGATAATATGATATTTATAGACCCAGAAAGATGGGAGAGCGTAAATGAAGTTTTAGCGGTAGATAAATATTTGGTTACACAATGCGAAATTCTACGCACTTTGGGAGATTCTATCCCCGAACAATTACAAAAGCCAGCCATATCTGATTATTATCAATATTGGATGGATAAAAAGAAAAAGTTAGCCCAAAAATCTGTCTGTGAAACTCATGATTCGGCTAATGTATTTTTATATAAATATGCCATGGTGCTTTATGCTAATTTACGCAGTGTCAGAGATGGATTTGAGCCTGTTTATAACTTTGAGTACACTCTCTCATTACCTACTTTTGAAGAAGTAAGAAAACATTCAAAGCCTATATGCGAATCAGTGTATTTATACGAGGGTGTAAGATCACCGACAGCCGAGGAAGAAAGATATGTAGATTCAATCGGTAGTTTCTACACAAATGCTGCTGTTTTTGACAACAAAGTGAGTAATTTACTCGCTAAAGTTACGATAAACAAAGAAGCTAATGGATATAGGTTGCCGTATTATAACGAATGGATGGCTCTGGCGCGCGGAGGTGAACAAATTTCGAATAATTATTGGGAACAAATTGCATCGGAAGACACCGGGCATCAAGCGTCTGCTTATGCTTGGTTTGGTGAAAAAGAGCCTTGGCGGAGAGAATCAAAGCCTGTGGGGGTGCTAAAACCCAACAATTATGGTCTTTATGATATGCTAGGTTTGGTGGATGAGGTGATTATGTTAAATGGTACAGAATTGTTATATAATTACAGTATCCTTACAAGCTTTCAAGAGTTATTTGCAAAGAAAAGTCTCTATATACTGAGTTAAAAGACTTACACTTTAATAATAACAATGATAATTGCTTGAATAACCACACTTCTAGCCATGGCTTTAGGCTAGTTCGTAGCCTGCGATGATGATAAAGTTATCAGCGAATGTTTTATTAAAATTAGCGATTGAACCCTTCATTCCTTTAACCCCAAAACCCACCAATAAGGCTCAAAGCTTTGCGCCACCACTTCGCTAATTAATGCTAAAAAAGGTTGGTAGTCGCCTTGGCAATGGGCGGTGTTCGGCACCTGCGATAATCACATTGTGGTTGCGATAAGCCCCAGCGTTTTGGTCGTCAATGTTTTTCAATACAAGCTGATGTAGCAACTTGATGTCTCGCTCCTTAAGTAATTCTCCCGTTGTGCTTAATTCTTCTACATAAAGAATCGCTTCTCGATGATTAATGGCTTCGCAGTGTTCTCGTAGGGTTTTGCCGCCGATGGTGATTCCTTCCATGGCCACTTTAGTTTCTTTAAGCGTTAGGGTATTGCCTTCAATGGCATTGCTATGGTAAGTCCATTGCAACATCATTTCTGTGCGTAAACTGGCAACTATTGCGGGTGACAAAGGTCTAAAACCATCTAATTTCGCTTTGAGTTGGTCTAAATGTTGAAAATTCATTATTTAAAATAGATTTTATTAAGATAAAGCAAAGCATTCCGCAAACTAACTACTCCCCGAAAATCTGGTTGCAGTCAAACTTACAAGAATAGTTCTTCGGAGCGAGCAGGATGCAATGCGAGGCGCACGAAGAAAAAATAGCGAGGAATACATATAGTATTTTG
>JAAZFC010000064.1 GCA_012511955.1 Fibrobacter sp.
AAGGAACAACCCCTATTAAATAGGGACAACTCGGGCAAGCGTAATTCACGGCGAATAGAGCCGGAACAACCCCTATTAAATAGGGACAACCTCTCGGTGATGACATCCACCTTGTCGGGCTTGGAACAACCCCTATTAAATAGGGACAACTGCCCCACCAGAACGATGCTGTAGCCAAACTATGAACAACCCCTATTAAATAGGGACAACCCTTTGCAATTGCCACAATAGCGCGCAGAAATGGAACAACCCCTATTAAATAGGGACAACAGCAACATCTTGTGTAGCTATTTATAAATATATACTATTTCTTGTGGTTTGGGGGGATTGCAGTGTCCTGAACCTTTTCTTCAATCAGCTGCAAACCCGATAGGGTTTTTAAACGCCTCTTAGGAGTGGCTATTTGATGAATGGTAAAACCCTGAAGAGTTCTCTTATCACTTGCTATAACGACCATGCCAGATTCATCAGTGAAATATGGTTCTAAAAACTCTAATATGTTTTCTTCCATTTTTTGACTAAGATCGGTAACAAATACATTAGGCTTAGGTTCAATAAACCAAGCCTTTAACAAACCGCGTACAGCGGGTGGCAATGAATTGGCTACTATTACTAACATATTAGCCTCTTCAAATCTTTAGGGATACGAGTAATCAACTTGTGTTTTTCTACAGCTTCTTTTACTAAAGCTAAAGCTCCATCTCGGCCTACATCACCAAATTCACCGTAGGTCTCAAAACATGGTCTTATGGTAATTTCTTCTTTATATAAATCAGCTATATCATAAACAAAAGGTATCTTGCCATCTGTGTGTACAAACCCTAGAGAAGGTATATATCCCATGGTGCAAACTGCGGATAAACATATACAATAAAGGGTATAGTTTGCTATGGTGAGCATTCTGTTAATAGGGTCTCTTTTACCCAAATGCTTAATCTGCCCACTTGAATTTCTACCCTTCCATAATACGCCATATTTGTTAGCACATTCCTCATAAAGTTTTCGTATGCGCATTCCCTCCATACCTCGTAATTCTGCAACACTTTTTGTGCTAACATCCACCTTGGGAAAGCGGTAGGCAAACATTTCACGAGCTACATTTAATCTTTTTTCTTTATTTGCATATAACACAGCATGATCCATTGCCGTTTGGCATTTTTCGTTTACATTAACACCAAAAGCATAAAAATGCACACCATCCTCCCCTACCCAAGCTATAGGAGTGTTAAGCCTAGACATTGAGGTTATAGCAGCATGAGTTACGGTAGTTCCTGGTCCCATTAAGACCGCTGATAATCTAGCTACTGGCAAACGCATTACGGACCCTGTAGCTGAAATCCATTTTAAACTAGAATCATCAACTTCAAGGCGACCATGCTCCAAATATAACGGTGTCCAACGACCAGAAAAAGCTGGAACACATTTATTAAACTTCTTAAATATTACGGCCAATCGCTAACCTCCATTAATCTAACCACAGTTCTATTATCTCCTAAACAAGCGGGATAATCTTTAACAGGAAAGCCAGAATCGCTTTGCCGATAAGCTTTGTAAGGTTTTAAGTTATCTGTTTCCCATTGCCGTTCAACTTCACTAAAACCATCAAAGACACCACCAAAAGGTGGGTAACTAAGCATGCAAGACTTACGGCCTGCAAATAAAAACCAGCGCGGACTTTTTAAGCTCTCAGCAATTGTATCTGCAGTTAAAGAATCAGTATAAAGCAAAGCTTCAAAATAAGCATCCTGAATGTATTCTTTATTATAAATTTTCCCAGCGCCAGAGTTGGCATCGCGAGGAATACATTTTTTACCATATTCACTTTGACGATCTACGCCACCGCCCGCACCTTGAAAGTCCTCTAACCTTTTCCCTTTGTGAAACTCAAAAAAATCCATCTTGATTGAATCACGCAGTTGCTTAACTTTTTCAGGTTCATTTCTAAAAGAAATACCTAAAGCAGCACAAACCATGCCTAGAACCCCAGAAAAACTAGGTTTATCTTCAGTTCCCCTATAGGAATAGGAAACTGCATCTAAACCCCAAGACTGCAAAGGAGCTTTGATTATTATTCTAACAATTTTTTCACTCATTTTTTCCTCATAAAAGGAAGGATCTTAACAATCCCTCCCCTAGGCTTATTAAAGAATTTGGGCCACAAAATCCTTGATGGCTTGTAAACTGTAGTTTTCACCGCCAATGCTTTGTTCTACATTGTAGCCGCGTTGTATCATTTGGTCGCGATACTCCTTGAATGCTGCAATGGAGTTTTCCATATACCCACCGTCCAAACTAGCTGAAACAGGCTTTTCAAAAGCACCGTGCATGGAAATCGGGAGATTTGTAACATCAACCACAGCTAATTGCGGTAAACTACTAGAGAAAAACGAATTCTTTTTCCCTTCCGGAGTTGATGTTAAATGAGCTTCAACAAAGCTAACTAGTAACTTTACTATATCATCTTTTTCTGCATCAGGTAAATTCTTTTGCAACTGTTCTAAATCTACTGCCACAGAAGTAAATAGCACACTTTGAGTAAAAGAAGTTTGATCTAAATGTGCGGCACCAGTTTCATCCTCGCCCAAATCATCTAAAGCAGTGAAATAGTCGGATTCCATACTAATTTCATGGGTGCTAAATCCATGAGAATACTGCACCGCAGCATCAACATTCATCGAAGGATGATCCGCCATCATTCGACCAAATAAAGCTATTAAGCCTCCAAATCTTTTTTCTCTTCCTGCTAGGAGTCTCTGAATGTCGGGCATTTCTTCAGCTTCATTTTTTAAAAATTCTAGCATTAGATCATATTCGTTTTGACTGTAAAAAATCAAAGTTTGAGTTTTAACACCTTTACCATCTTTTGTTTTAACAACATCTGCATATTTATCTATTAATTTACCTTTGGTTCTCCCACTAGCAAAAAGATTACCCAAACGCTCTATAGCTGTTTTATTATCCATTCCCTGAGCTACTAAATCATTGAATAGTCTTTCTGGTAGCTTACGGGTTCTATATGCTGCTGAGCCACCTATATCTACCATGGCATCACGGTCCGCTCGCTTTTTACTTTGCGATGAGCGTCGCTGCCTCACCCTACCACCTACCATTGCTGATTTCACTTCACCAACATCGTCGCGGTTGGAGTTATTGATACCTACATCAATCAAAGTATGTATAAGTAAAAATTTATTTTTGTTCATTGTTTTTCCTTTGTTTGAGTTTAATAATCATCATTATCTAAATTTTCTTCAAAATCTTCACTTCGGCCTAGTGGTAGGGCTAAAACTAAACCACAGCCATAAGAACGAGCACTACCTAAGCCATTTGCCAATATTTTTTTAAATAATTCCCCGTCATTTACTTTAACTATAGCTTGTATAGCCACAGTGCTTAAAGGGAAGTTTTTTGTTTTGGACAAACGCCGTTGGGGCGGGCTAGATACAATTTTCTCCACCGTAACACCATTCTTTTCCATTCGGCTTTTAAACCAATCCTCTATATCTTCTTTTCTAATTAATGGCACTTTAGCTGAGTTTTTTTTGCCTTCTCTAGCTTTGGCAACTATTGGGTTTACTGTAGTCCATATACGATATTTGTATTCAGGTATGGCCGATAAGGGATCCATCTTTTTTTGAATAGTCCCAAAACTGGGCAATACCTGGACATCTATATCAGAACGAACTAAAATATCCACATGATTTTTTTTTACCTCTTCACGATAGAGAAATTTACGCTGAGATTTTTGGTCGCCAAATAGGTTCCAAACCCCTTGATGAACTTTATGAAAATCCCCTTGGAAATTATGTAAATATTCATTAATAGACATGGCCCATTTTATAAGGTATTTCATAATACAGAACTCCCTGTATAATAGCCCTCAATCCATTGGTTTCTGGTTTTATTATCTGAATTGCTCCAACTTTTAATATCAAAGTACAAGCGAGTATAATTAATTGGAATATCTTTAACCAAAGGCAATAATCGCTTAATATTCTGAAATAAACGTTTTGCATCCCCTGACTTAACCAATTGGTCAAAGCGCCTATCTAAGGGTGATTCACTTTGTATTCCATCGATATTCCGCAATCTTCGCAATGTCCAGCCAAAATTATACGCTTGTGTACTTAAGCTATTGGGTTCTTGATGGGCAAAAACATAAGCAATCACTTTATAGGGAAAAGCTTCCTTTTCATCAGAGATAGGCACATTCATGGATGCCAAAATGCCTAATCCGCGTATTTGAGAGCCATCTTGGTTGAGTACCTTGCGTAACGCACTCATATTAGCTTTCGAGTTTTTATTAACCATTAATTGTGACAGAAATTCATTTACCATCTTTCTTCTCCTTCCTAAGTCCTGAAAGTGCCCTTATCACAGCTTTATTACGACGAGGGCTACCATCTAACAAAGACTTCATTAAATCACGAGCTATTTCTAGGCACTCGCTTTCCCATGAATCGCTTATAGATTCAACTTCTTCAGTGTCAAACTTTAACATATACCGTGGGAAAACACCATTTAATTGTTCCCAATATTGTCGCATCAAACGATCCCTAATACTACTACGAGCATCGCTTTTTGCATGTAAGTTTATGCCTTCACAGAAATTTCTTATTGCCTGGTTAAGACTATAAAACCTTTTCTTTTTGTCAGTTTTTCCTGTAGCTACCTTTTCTGCTTCATTGATTAAAACTTCGAAACTCCAATCTCCTTTTATAAATGAAGCTAGTCCATCTTCAGGCCATTCTACCATAGAAGAAAGTTCCTTTTCTTGAGTTACTAACCCCATAGCTGGTCTTCCTGTATCCATAGCTGCTCCATAAGTCAGAACTTTTGGAGAACCTGCTCTAAATTTTTCAAAAACCAAAGGAGTGTGCTTCACTACATCTAAAGCTGCATATTCTTGCCATAAAGATGAACCTGAATTATAAGCAGCTAAAGTAGCTTTAGCTTTTGTATCTAAATTTGGTAAAAAGTAACTTTTGTCATAGCCATTTCCTGATGTAGATTCTTTTAATTCATCTAAATATTGTTGATAATCTAAACCTTCAGTGGCAGAATAAATCATTTCTTCTGGCTTAATTGGGTCTATCCAAATAAACTTTTGCAAAGGCAACATGCGACCTAAAAAAGTAGTGGTTAGCTCTTCTGCCACATCTAACATTTTGCTATGATCAGTCCAAACATCGTATTCCCATAATGGTTTGCCAAAGCCTCGAGGGTAAACTGATTTAATGTGGCTCTCTCCTATCATATTATAAAACATGGTATTTAAAAGATTTTCTCCTTGCACAGATATGTTCAAGGTTGAAGTAGAGCCTCCATTTGTAGACAAATAAACTGGCAAACTAGGCTCTAAACCAACTACTACACCTGATGGGATTAGTTCAGGACCTCCAGGCCGACTAGCACCATGCTTCATATTACAACCAGTTAATTGAGATCTAAGCAACAGCAATACTAACTGGGGTAAAGATATTTCTTCTTCTAAAGGTGTTTTTATTTCTACGGTAGTATTTCCCTCCCTTGTGTATAACAAATGAGTTTCTCTTCGCTTAAACCCCTTCCCTTTCAACTCATAATGCTTTTTCACAAAATTAACCTGCATAAAGGGTTTGGTTTCGCTAAAAAGATTAAAAGCATCGCGATGTTTTTTTAAATAATTCCTTATTTGAGGTAAAAACTTGTCAGGATCATTAATATATTCCCAGATATCTTCATTGCTTTGTGGCCGTAAAGCTGCGGTAGATACCGCAATTAATAATTTTAGAATTGGTAATTGCTCCCAAGGAGTACCAGCTAGAACTAATTTGTGACCTTTGCTAAAAACATCTTGTAATGATGCTAAATAATCACCTCCACTTATTTCAGTGCAAGGAATCCACCCTTGTTCACTTACATTGAAGTTTTTATCCATGTATCCATCCTGTTTTTTTATTGTATTTAAATTTCATGCCTTTCATTTCTCCATCCCCCCGAGGATTTGCTATCACCCAAAATTTACCTTTGCGACACATCATTAAGCTCTTCATGTACTTATCCCCTACTATACCACCTTTTTCATCTGGTTCCTTTATATAGTTTTCTAGTTTGTCCACAGATTTTTGTGGCAAATTAATAGAAGCAAGCAAGATATTCTCTTTCATTTTTGCTCTATTCGAACCTTTAAAGTAGCCAACTAATTCTCCTAAAATGGTTTTTCCTTCTTTTTGTAATAGACAAACTTTTTGATCTTTCGTAGTTATATTTCTAGTTAAAGCATCATCACTAAAACCCAAAAAAGAATCGTTAAAGCTCCTGCTAGTTCCCTTATCAGAGAATAGGTTATTGATATTAATACTCATTTCTGCCTTCATTGCTAAGCTTTTTTTATTGCTTTCAACAATTTGTAGCAAGCCTGCGTATTTTCCATCAGTTTTGTCATAGGTTTGTTCAATTAAACTTCGCATATCTTCGGGTAGCTTAACTTTATCCAAATTGGACCATAATTCAGCAGTTTTGCATAAATAATACGGCTCATAAACAAAAGCGCTATTCCCCCATTTTTTTTGAAAATTTTCAATGTTATATGCGGATATTGTTTCTGCTTGGCTAAGAAACTCTGATTTAACCCCAATAATGTGTACTTTAGGAGCAGATATTGGCCTTTGTGAATCATTTTCACGATGCCTCCATAACCTTCCTATTCTTTGTAATAACATATCTGTTGGGCATAACTTGGTATACAATACATCTGCATCAATATCTAAGGACTGTTCACAAACCTGAGTAGAAACTAGGAAACAGCCATTACGATTTTTGCCATTTTTACTTAATTTATCTACCCAGTATTCCTCATTCTCAAATCGGTCATGATAGGTAAAACGAGAATGTAATAGTCCTGATTCAAACAACGATTTATCAATGCTTATGGTTTGATATACAGCTTGAGCCTCATCTACTGTATTTTCGATCCATAAAACTACTGCCCCTTGTTTTGCATACTCCATTGCTTGTTTTAATAATTCGTCTGTGTCGGACTCATAAATTACTCTTACTGGAAAAGGAATAGTAGAGGCATCCCAATCAGGAAAGTCAAAGTTTTGAGTTTCAGTAGAGCCTTTCTTTTTAACTGTTAATAATGGGTAAGATTTCATGACATAAGCTCCTTTTTAGCTGCTTCTGTTAAAGTTGCGCTCAAAAGTATTACCACACAATCCATTTCAATTAAATCATCAATTAAAGATTTTAGCAAATCTGAGGTGTAAACATCGTAAGAATGAACCTCATCAATAATCACCGCCTTGTTATATAACCCATAAGTCCGTAGAAAGAAGTGCTTAACACCAGGCAACACACTTAACAGCAACTGATCAACAGTACCTGCACCAAATTTGTCCAATAAAGCTTTTTTATTACCAGCAAACCAGTCATCTTCAGCTGGGTTATGAAATATATCTGCGGTTCCGTGCAGTAGCTTACTACTTTCATCACCAAACCACTTTTGTATCGCTGAGTCTAAACGAGCAAAAATTCTATTTGAGGTAACTTGAGTGGGCATGGCAAAATATATCCCGTTCACTATACCTTTTCTATACAAGTTCATAGCAGGGTACAATGCTGCTTCTGTCTTTCCTATGCCCATGGGTGCTTCATAAATGTACAGTCCTGGGCCAGTCATCTCCTCTATCATTTTAATTTGACCAGCATTGGGGGTAAAGCCATATAACTCTGAGAACTCTATTTCTTTAAATTGGTCTAAATCTGGAAGATTAAATCCATAATTTGTCAGTGCTACATCTACTTGTTTTTCTATGCTTTTTTTATCAAAATCAATTAAACCTTTTGCAAAAAAGTTTTCGTCGGAAGATATCCAGTCTGATACAACAACTAAGCCAGCTATGTACTTCCATACAGAAGCAGGTAAATCGTCCATTTTAGGAATGTTAGAGACATTTACACCTAAATCTTTTGCTAATTTATTTATTAAGCCATTCCGAGCGTCAGCCCAACCTTCGCCTTCATTATTTATTCCATATTCGGCATCATAACTACAGTTTCTATAGTAACCATGATGATATAATAGTGTTTTCGCAAGAACTGATCCCAATAAGTCTTTGGTCGCATTATAAGTCATAACTTCATGGCGCATATTACCAAATTCATAGTCAATTTCAGGAGGTTTCTTTGATGTGGGCAATCTTCTAATTATAGCTTGAAATCCAGCACTAACCTTACCTACATCGTGGCAAGCTACAACCAAAGGCAAATATTTGGTTAATTTATCATCAAATTGGTTTATCCAAGCAATTGTATTGTTTCTAGTAAACTTTGGACTCAATATGGTTTGCGCAACCAACCCTGCAGTTAAGCAGTGTTCATAGACTGAAACGCCTAAACCTACTTCATCTGACTTAGCTGCTAGCTCACTTCCATATTTATTTTGAAACTCATCTAATGTAATGTGCTTCGTGATTTTTTGTGGTCTTCGTATCTGCATTTTTCCTCTACTAAAAGATTGTATCAATTATTTTTAATTACAACACCATTTATTTCTTTTCAATTCAAATATTAACGCATTAATTCACTTATACTTCTAATATAAACCATCAAGACCGACACATTTTGTCAGTCAAAAGCTTTCATGAGCTTCTTAAACATTTCTTCTTGCTTATCAGATAGTTTTTCAAGTCTTATACTTCTATGTTGTGCACGCACCCACCTATACAGCCTTACTTCAGCCATTGATTTAGAAGTGAATCTTGGTAATCTGCCGTGGATTTTGATGAAATTGCTAAGCTCAGCAAACCTATATTCCCAAGATTTTCTACCTGAAGAGCTTGATTCGCTTAAAAGTACATATTCTTTAGAATATTCCTTTGATGCCAAACCAAAATGAGCTTTTTCATAAGAAGTAAAAATCCCCTTGTTATCAAGATTTAAACTAGCTTGAATATTTGTTCCCTTTGCACTTGACCTATACTTTTTAACATGTTTTGCAATAACTGAAATATGTTGTGGGCTTTCTTTTTCCATTAAAAATTCTTCTACTATCTCTCTGATAGTGCCAACTTTAAAATCGCTTTTCTCTGACTCCCATTTTGTTAAAGCAAACACACTATTCCTACCCATTGGAGCAAAACCATTAGCTCTCAAAAGCGCAGATTTTACTATAGTCTTAGTTGCGCCAAAGGTCGGATTTAATTCATTTACCGTATCAGCGATTTCTTCCACTGTCGAAGGTCTATCAAGCTTTTCTAGCGCTTCGTAAACATATTCGTAATTCAGTTTTCTTGTGTTTCTAGGTAAAATAATTTTTCCGGCTTTTACAAAATTGTTACCAAACTCTTTTTTGACTACTTCTAGCACCAACTCTGTAAATTCAGGTTCAGTGTAAATGACTGGATTATTAAAGTTATTAACCACAAAATCAATAAGTTTTACTTCTGTATCTTCTTCGATTTTTTCTTTGTTTTTTTTGTGTAAATATTTAATAAAGTTGCTAACTATCAATGAATCATACTCATTGTTTATCAAATAAGATTGTTTCCAAATGTGCTGTGTTTTAGGTGTGCTTTGTCTAGAAAAAAGCAATCCTTCAACACTTCCCAAAAAAGTATAGTCACTTGCTAAGCATTTACTTGCAATGAAAAAAACCATATTATTTGTCATTTTGAGAGAATTTTTGGCTTTTATCTCACTAAAAACTGAATGATCAGAACAAATCACCTTCTTTTCACTACTTAGCCCATATCTATCGAGACTAAATTTGCCGATTTCATTTAACATCGAAAATTCTTGTTCTATTGTTTCTAAAGATTTATTGCGAACTTGCCTAACTCGCTCTCTTGTTATGCCATGCTTTTTCCCAAGTTGAGTTAATGTATAGCTGTTACTTCCAGTTCTGATTTTAAGCAAACCGTCAATTAAATCTGTATTTTTGTTTTTATACACCTTATCTTGTATAATATGCTCAGCCACAAGGAAAACCGAACCTGTCAGCATTACCTTAATGGGGATTTTGTGCTTTTTTGATAATTCAGACATTTTTCCATAATTATATTCGTATTCAGCTTCCGTATGGCTTAAATGTTGTATTCTATAAATTTCTCTTTTAATATTGCTAAAATATGCTTCCAGTTCTTCATTTGTTTTAGAGCCTACATTTTTGATGTTTTTTAATTTTGATTTGTTTCGCAACAAATCGTTTTTATGAATTGTATGCAAGTTTACTTCATCGTTTAGGTAAATTTGAACTGTATTTCTAGCTCTAGTTGGTAGCGAGTCTGTTAGTAGTTTTACTTTTTGCTCTAAAAGTTCTGCTCGAAGTTGGGATAAATTCGAGATAATAATATCCACACCAGTTTTAACCATATTTACCTCGCATCATTATTTGAAAATACAAAACTAAAGCATTGATTTGCCTATATTTTTAATATAACTCAGCTAGACCGACATATTTTGTCAGTTTAGCTTTTCATGAGTTTTTTTAATATTTTCTTTAACATAAAATAAAAGATTTCCGCCAGGTTCCCGGGGCGTTGCGGGGTGTCCCCGCACAAGGGGTGGCGGAGAACGCGCCGCCGAGGTTGCCGGTGGAAAAGCTTTGGGGCGGCGTGGTCGCAGACAGGGGATTTTTCCCCTCTCTGACCTCATCTAAAAATATTTTCACAAACTCGCATCAGCTAGTTTGTAGAGAGGTCGGAAGTCCAACATACACAAGACAACATATTGTTGGGACTTGTCTTTTAGCCGACTCGTTTAGGCTAGTCGGCATGATGTTTGACACTGAACATCGTGTTCAGTGCCCTTCGGGCTCCCTGCGAGAGTCCTCCTCCGGCGTCCATGCCTGCGGAGTGACACTGAACATCGTGTTCAGTGCCCTTCGGGCTCCCTGCGAGAGTCCTCCTCCGGCGTCCATGCCTGCGGAGTGGAAATCTTTTTTACACAGGGCAACTTAACTTTTAAGACTTGGATTTTCACAAACCTGCATTGTCCGGTCGGCTAAGAGCCCGGAAGCCATCTCGATACAGTCGATACAGTTTTGCACGAAATTTATGTTAAAACCAAGTTATTAAACTCAACTCTAACCTTTAATTTATTAAAATCCACATTGTTATATGCCACTTTCTTTTCACGCTGGAGCTGCGAAACAATAATGCTAGGATGTATAGACATTTTTTCTCCCAGTTGCATAATAGAAGCAGGGGTATATGGAGACATTTTTTCAACCTCCTTTTGTTTATCATTAGGAAAAAGTTGTTTAATTGCAAAATCATCTGCTTCTTTCTCTTTTGTTTTGTCTTGAACAATTTTACTGGTGCTGCTAACAAAGCTTTCTGACTTTTTGTGCAAACGAATATGGGCTAATTCATGATAAAATGAAAACCAAAAAGAATTATAGTCTTTACCCCTGTCAGTCAATTGAATAAGTGGAGTTTTTTTATTTTTTATCCACCGTGAGGCCCCATAAATTGGTGCTTTAGGAATAGATGGTGTATATACTAATGCAATTCCAGCTGAAGCACAAGTACTTTGTAACTGTTCTAACCAGTTGTCATCATTATGGTAACATATTTCTTGAAATTTTGGCATAGCTTCTGTTAACAGTTTCTGATCAAAATCATGCAACTCAATGTTTGCAGCCTGCAATTCACCCAATCTTAACCAAGTCGAAATAGCTTTTGCTTCTTTAGTAAATTGTGATGCTATTTTAAAAGCTAAACAAGAGTCTTTATAGATATTCTCCCATTCATTGGGGCTTGCAACCCTAAAGAACTTCAACAATTCTTCAACCAAATTCGCTTCACTTACTGACGAGGATATGACACCTATTTTTTGTAGAAAAGACAAAGGGAAACCTTTCAGCCACTCTTTGTTTTGAGCAAAAATCTCCATCTTTTCTATTTCTAACAGTTCACTCTGATATTTTGCTTCTAATTCTAGCCAAAAACTAACAGGTATATCTAGAACATATTCAAGTTTTAAAGCTGTATCTGCTGTTAGTGATGCTTTACCTTTTATTAACTCATTCAGCTTTTGTACCGAGCGTCCCATGCGCTTTGCTAATTCAGCCTGGGACATACCTATAAAATCTATTTGTTCCTGAATGGTATCGCCAGGACAAGAAAGCAAATGCCTTTTTAGTTCTAATTCATTCATGCTGTCTTTCCTTGTTAATTGTTTTTCAAATCAGCTAATGTGGATCTTCTATAGAAGTGATTTTTATAGCCTTAATGTTTTTCATATCTACTCCTCCTGATGGTAATGTAGGAATGCAATCGCAGTCTATCTTAAACAATATTCGCCAATTTTCCTGAATATCTATTGACCAAGTACCTTTACCCTTAGCTACATGTTGATGTAATCGCAAATTGGTAATATTTTGTATAACAAGCAAATTCTCAGCACTTTTTAATTGATTTATCCTTTGCTTAATTCTCTTAGCACGATTACCATAATTTAATAGCAACTCCTTATCTGTTGTTAAGCTTTTTTTAAGTTTTTTAGTTTTATAATCTACTTTCATACAATATAGAAACACATTCACCTAAAAGGTTAATGAAAACAACCTTTTACAATAACAATATTCCCTAAAGACACTCCCAACTGTGTTTAAATATAAGTAATATGTTAAGGGTTTAGCCATAAAAAGCTCGCTAAAATCACATCAAAGTAAAGTCAAAGCTGAAGCTGTTCTCCGCATGGCACAGCGCAACATGCAGCTGCTGAAATTTCGGATATGCTAGGAAACACCCTAGCCGAAGTGCAACAAATAATTACTGCAACAAACGAGTAATTTATAGCTACTAACTACTCTCTTCCATGACCGCCCCTCGATACTTTTTTTGCAAAAGCAAAAATCACTCGGGGACCGTTCATAACTCAAGCCTCTAGTTCATCTTTGCGGCTTAGCAAAACCACCATGGCGGGAACCACCAACAGGGTTAAAGCCAAAGAAGATAACAAGCCTCCCACCACAGCGATTCCCATGGGAGAACGGCTTTCGGCACCTGCTCCCAGAGCCAAGGCAATGGGCATAATGCCTAAAGTGGTGGACAAGGTGGTCATCAATATGGGGCGCAAACGAGCCGCCGAAGCTTCGGCTACGGCATTGAGCAAGGAAAAGCCTGCCCTTTGCCGCTGGCGAGCAAATTCCACAATCAAAATACCGTTTTTGGTGACTAGCCCCACCAACATCACCAAACCAATCTGGCTAAACAAGTTTAAGGTGTTGTTGGTGAGCCATAAACTCGCCAAAGCCCCTGCCAAAGCCAGAGGCACGGTGAGCATAATGATAAAAGGATCGCGGAAGCTTTCAAACTGCCCTGCCAGTAGCAGATAAACCAAAACTAAAGCTAGCACAAATACCTGCACCAAGCCCCCAGAAGATTCTTGTAAATCTCGGGAAGTCCCGGTTAATTCTGTACGAACCGCCTCTCCCCCTTCTTCTTGGATTATTTGCCGCATTCTATCTATGGCATCCCCTAAATTAGCGCCAGGGCCAATCCCCGCCGAAAAAGTTGCTGCCGCAAAGCGATTAAAACGGTATTGGGCCGGGGGAACTTGCCTTTCGGAAAGCGTAACTACTTGAGACAGAGGCACTAAATCCCCAGAGCGATTGCGCATATTTACCCAGTGCAAAGCATCGGGACTCATACTAGAAACGCTATCTAGTTCCCCAAATATCTGGTATTGTTGGCCATCTTTTACCCAATAAGCATAACGCTGGCTACTAAAAGCAGACTGCAAAGCTCCCCCCACATCGGTGGGAGTTAAACCCATATCTCGCAACTGATCTCTATCAATTTCTACATCCATTTGGGGCTTGGTAAAACGCAAGTTTACATCGGCGGCCACAAACATCGGATCATCGCCTAAACGCGCCAAGACCGGGGGAATTAAACGGCGCAATTCTTCCATATTATTAGCTTGCATCACCACCTGTACCGGCTGAGAGGCGCGCCCCCCTACCTTAATGGTTTGCTCTTGAATAACATTGGCGCGAATCCCATCAATTTTACCCACAGCCTGTTGTAAAACCATGGAAATTTGCTGCTGACTGCGATTTCTTTCATCGGGATTTACTAGCCCCACCCGCACAAAACCGCTTCCTAAGCCAATATTTGCCATAACAAAACGCGCTTCGGGAACCAAGCTTTGCACCAAGTCCTCCACTTGCTCCATGCGCTCATCCATATAGTCAAAAGTCGCACCTTCAGGGCCGCTAACCATAATTTGCAACACCGAACGATCTTCTAAGGGCGCTAATTCTTGTTTTAATTGAGTGAAAACCACAAAAGTAATGGCTAAGGTTACCAATAAAATAGGCACGGCCCAGCCCGGTCTTAGCAAAAAGCTAGACAGCAATCTTTCGTATGTGCGGTCTAATTTTTTGAAAAAAGGCTCTGTTTTGGCATAAAACCAATTCTGTTTTTCCCTTTGCTTAAGTAGCTTACTAGAGAGCATGGAACCCAATGTTAGGGCCACAAAGCCTGAAATAAGCACAGAACCACCAATTACCACCCCAAATTCCTTAAATAATCGCCCAGTAAAGCCTTCTAAAAAGAGCAGTGGAGTAAATACCGCCACCAACACTAAAGTCGTGGCTACCACCGCTAAAAATATCTCTTGGGTTCCTTGGATAGCTGCGGTTTTCACCTCAGTCCCCGCTTCTACTTTTGCATAAATGTTTTCTAAAACCACAATGGTGTCATCCACCACTAATCCAATGGCTAAAATCACCGCTAATAAAGTGAGAATGTTGATGGAAAAACCCATTACCCACATAATAAAGAAAGTGCCGATCAAGGAAACCGGAATAGCTATCACCGGAATCACCGTGGTGCGCCAATCCCGCAAAAACAAGAATATCACCAACACCACTAAAAAGAAGGCTATTACAAAAGTTTCCTGAACTTCGCTTAGGGCTTGTTGCACAAAACGAGTGTTGTCAAACACCGGCGTTAAACTGAGATTTTCAGGGAAATCCTTGCTGAGCTCATCCACGCGTTTAATCACTTCTTGCACAATATCTATCTGGTTTGCCCCGGGCTGAGCCGCCACGGCTATAACCAACATTTTCACCCCATTGAGGCGAATCATGCGATCGGTGCTTTCCACATGGTTGAGCACTTCGGCCACATCGGAAAGGCGCACCCTACCATGCTCATTCTGCTGAACTATGATGCTAGCCAAATCTTCGGCGCTGCGAATACCCGAATTGGATCGCAACGAAATAGCACTCATTTCACCTTTAATTCTACCCGCAGGCAAATCCACATTTTCTAGGGCTAAGGCGGTTTTAACATCGTCAAAAGTAACATTGCGAGCCGTCATTGCCCGAGCATTAAAGCGAATACGCAAAGCCCGACGACGCTCACCCCAAATGTAAATCTCCGCCACGCCCGGAGTGGTTTGCAAGCGTTCTTGAATCCACTTGGCCTCATCGCTAAGATCCTCCAAAGACCTCTGCGAGCTTTGCAAAGTCATCATTAAAATCGGCGAAGCATCGGCGTCGGCCTTAGAAATCACCGGGGGATCCACATCGGCGGGCAAACGGCGTTGCACCCGGGAAACCTTATCCCGCACATCGTTAGCGGCCTGTTCCAGGTCTTTACTCAACAAAAATTCCACCCAAATTCGGGACATTCCCTCTTGGCTTTGGGAAGTTATGGTACGCACCCCATCAATACCATTTAGCGCCGACTCAATGGGTTCGGTGATTTGCTGCTCTATAACCTCAGCATTGGCCCCTCTATAACTGGTGGTTATAGTAATCATAGGTGGGTCGATAGCAGGATATTCTCGCACCCCTAATTGCCTTAAGCCCAAAAAGCCAAAAATCATGATGATTATGGAAATCACCCAAGTTAAAACGGGACGGCGAATACTTATGGAAGCGAAATTCATATTATTCTCTATATCCTGAAATACTTATATCGCTGCCATGGCGCACGGGTTTTCCTCCAATGCAAAGCACCGTATCACCATCTGATAAACCTTCGCTAATGTGCAAATATTTTTCCGTGCGAGCCCCCACAGCTATGGATTGCTCATGGGCTTTGCCATTTTTGTATAAATACACAATGGGTCCCTCGGCACTACCCGAAAGCGCATCGGGAGGAATGCGCAACACATTTTCGCGCCCCATATTTATTAATACATCCACCGCTGTACCGGGAATCAATTCGCTTTTTCCCAAAATTCGGGCACGCACCAGCATACTGCGGTTAGATTTTTGCAAATAACCTTCGCTGGCTTCTATACGAGCAACATATTCTTGATCTGACCATTTAACTTGAATGGTATCCCCCACCTTGGTAAAAGGCACTTGCTCCACAGTTACAGGAAACTCCACCTTAGCAGGATCATTCTGCACCAAAGTTGTGAGCAAAGTTCCAGCACTCACAAAAGCTCCTGGACTCACCGAACGCAGGCCAATTTGCCCCGACAAAGGCGCACGCACCTCTGTTTTAGCTATATGAACTTGATTTAATTCATATTCCGCCACAGCCATGGCTAATTCAGTTTGGGCATTTTCCAGTTCTTGGGTGCTCAAAGCATCGATTTCATGTTGGCGCTTTTTGCGTTCCAAATTCGCCGTTAATTGATCTTTACGAGCCAAAAGTCTTTTAGCCTGAGCCTGCAATTCCCTGTCATCTAATTTAACCAGCAAAGCCCCTTTTTTCACTCTATGCCCTTCTCTAAAAGCAATGCGAGCAATGCGACCTGGGGTTTCTGTGCGTATTTCAGCCAGTTCTGCAGGCAAAACCGTCCCCACTCCCAATCGAGTATTTTGCAAATCTTGACTTTGGGTCACATAAGCAGAAACTGCCACTGTTCTCCCCCGCGGACCTCCCCTATTGGCACTTTGTCCAATTCTAACTGCTTTTTTATCATCTTTTTTACCCCCGCACCCCATGGCTGCAAAGGCAATAAACAAAACCACCGTAGCTTTAAAAA
>JAAZFC010000131.1 GCA_012511955.1 Fibrobacter sp.
GACGGATATAGTGGAGACATGAAAGCTATTGTAGGTGATGAACTATTGGGAGATTTAAAAACACAGCAGTTTGGAGCAAAGAAAGGAGGCTTTAACATATTAAATGTTTCTGATGAAGCTATTGCAGCAAATGGTAATTGGGTAAAATTTTGGGATAACTTTAATAAACCATGGCTCGAAGCGGCTATCAGGAGAGGCGATGACATTTGGGCAGCTTCAGACCCTATGGATTTGAGCTTGTTGTTAAAGAGATTGAATAATGTACCGGTAGAAGATATAAAAAGTCCAACTGATCTTGCAAATTTTCTTAAAAATCTTGATGATTTTGAAATTCTTGATGAAATAACAGGCTTTGGTAATGAGATTAAACTCTTATCCGAAAATGATTATATATATAATTCAACTACAAAAATGTTTATTAAATGATTAGAACAGATGGATATTATGTATCTGAAGCTTTTCCATGGGTTGATTGGCATGCAGGTCACAAATTTGAAGGAATTAATTATGAGTACTTGTTTTTCTTGAATGACAAGGAGTTTATAAGATACTCAAGTGAAAAAAGTTCTATTAATACAGATAACCTTGTGTTTTTAGCTGAACGAAAAAAAAACTTGTATTATTTAGTTGATAATAAAACTATTGAACTCGTGATTAACCCACAAAGTTCTTATTCAAAAAGAAGATATTTTACTATTCTTTCTCCTTTCATCTTATTAGATGAAGACTTAAAAGAATATAAGTTTATACCCTTTGATAAGTGATAACTATTCTTTTGCTGATAAAGCCTTTGAGCTACGAAATGGAAGTGTTCATGTGCTGAATATTCCAGATGGAATGTATAACCCGGCAACTTTCTTTGAGACTTATAACAAAGAAATATTGGATTTGCACAAAATGATAAACTAACAATTAAGGATATTCTTGAGAGGTTCAACCTGCATCACTTAGATATTCCAGAAAATGATGTAAAATAAAAAAAACTATGAGTTGGAGACAAATGATTTGTGGATACCGGGAGGAAAAACATCTGGCGGTGTTTCTGAAGCAATTGTGAAAACAGAAGGGATGCAATTAGGTATTGATTACGTTGTAACAGATTTATAAATTATGAAAGTCATAGAAAAAAAAGCAAAAAACAATTGGGATTTCATTTTGTTTAAGACAGATGAGTGTTTTGCACTAAATGTAGTTTTTCATTCTAGCGCAACAGATTACTCTAGAAGTTTTAGGCTTAACTCTGATGAAGCAAGTTTAGACTTTGAAGGTTTAAAGAAATTATCAGAGCAAATTAGGAATAATTATGAGTTATATAAAAATAGAGAAATTACACCAACTGTAAGGATGCCAAAAGACTCATAGAAAACCCTGTCAAGACTTAGAATGCCAAATGGAAACGAATTGGGAGCAAATAATAATTAGATGCCAGGCAGAAAAACATCAGGCGGTGTCACAGAAGGAGTAGTAGATTTATCAAATTCTGGTAACCCTTTTGAACCATATCCATTTAAATAGAAATAAAATGACTCAACAGAGAGAATATATTTTGGATAATGGATGGATTGTCAGTAAAGAGGCTGATAATTTAGCCATTCTACATGTGACCCCATTGCCGAATTCTATCTTTAGAATATATCAAGATATTAAACTTCCTAATAATATTTTGAAAGACATAGAAGCTGGAGAACGAAGTATTAGTAAACTTTTTAAAAAACATAAACTTCATACTCTAATTATTAAATGGGGAAAACCAAAAACAATAATTCCTGAGGAAAATACTCCGATTAAGTATTTTGGTAAAGGCTTTATTGTAACACAAGAAGATGAAAAATATTTTATAGAATATTTACTCTCTATACAAGGTGGCAAAAGCCGTAAGTTTGAGATTACCAGAGAGATATATGAAGATGCACGGAAGGGCGATAAATCGACCTCTGATTTATTTAAGAAATATAATTTGTATCACTTAGATATTCCAGAAAATGACGTAAAATAAATATAAAAAACACACACAAATTAACTTACCCTAAATTTATAAAGAAATCGGTTTCGTATTGTTATAAACTCGTATATTTGTAGCATAAAAATCAATGCTGGTTCTCATCCACTCTCTATGAAGCGTTTTTTGTATATTTTTATAGTACTTTTATGTTCGCAGGTGGTGTGGGCGTATA
>JAAZFC010000065.1 GCA_012511955.1 Fibrobacter sp.
CATGGTTATCAGCAACCTATTGGTAATGCTTTTGTAGTTGCTGATCGTCTAAAGAACACAACAGGCAAAGTACAGATAAGATTGGCTGATGTATTGCCAGGTTGGCCTTATCAATGGAAAAATCAAGAGCATTGGCTCAATACAGTGCGAGAGATTGTGCAACAGAAATTATCATCAGAGTTGCAAAATTTTGATGGTTATGAAATATGGAATGAGCCTTATGGCACTTGGAAAGATGAAAATGGAGATTTTCACACTGTTTTATGGAAACCAACCTTTGATTTAATTAAAAGTTTGGATCCTACTGCTAAGATTATAGGTCCGTCTTTCTCGTATTACCATAGCGAAAGAATGTCTAAGTTTTTGGACTTTGCCAAAGCGAATAATTGTTTGCCTGAGGTAATTAGTTGGCATCAATGGGGGGCTGAGGGCTTTACCAATGCGGTGGAAAATTATAGGCAATTAGAAGCTAATAAAGGTATTAGTAAAAGAGCAATAAGTATAAACGAATACTCATCAACTACCCATGAGTATGAAGGTTCTCCAGGTATTTCGGTGCCATTTATTGCCAAATTTGAGAGACATGGGGTAGAAAGCGCTATGATTTCTTGGTGGTTTACCAATTTACCAGGAAGATTGGGAAGTTTGTTGACAGCAAAAAATGAAAAGGGTGGAGGATGGTGGTTGTATAAATGGTATGGTGAAATGCAAGGTTATATGGCTAAAGTGGTGCCGCCTAATGATAAAAGCGATGGTCTTGATGGATTTGCTGCGGTGGATAAGGAAAATAACTTGATAAGTATTGTGGTGGGTGGTAATACCGTGGGTAATGTACAAGTACGAGTGGAAAATATCTTTGCGATTTTGGGTGATTCTATAGATGTGTTAGCTGAATTTGTACCCTGGGTTAATAAAGATTCTGCTGTGTTACAAACAGAGTTAATCAATGATTTACAATATCAGATATCAAACAATGTGCTTACCATAAACTTAAATATTGCGAGTAAGTTTCACGGGTACAGAATATTGTTATCGTCCGCAGAGCCAGCTGTAGTAGTTCCAGCTGAACGCGATAGTATTTTTAATGGAGATTTTGCCACTGGTGCAGCGGGTTGGACTCTTAATGTGTGGGCAGGGGAAGCCCAAGGTAGCGTTAAAGATGAAGAATATCAGGTTGTAATTCAAGAAATTGGCACTGAAAAATATCAAATTCAATTGATTCAAGCTGGGTTGCGTCTAGAGCGCGATCAGTGGTACCAGATTTCTTTTGATGCTTATGCTCTTGCACCTAGGTTCATAGAAGTTAATGTGGAACAACATGAAAGTCCGTGGGATAGTTATTTGGATCAGGTGCAAGAGTTTTCTTTAAGTATCAGTAAAACTGAGCAGGTTTTTAATTTTTTGATGCCAACGGAAACAGATAAAAATAGCAGGTTGAGTTTTAATTTAGGTGGAGAAACTGGTACAGTGTTTATAGATAATGTATCGTTGCGCAAAATAGAAGCACCTACTGGGGTGAAACCTACGATTAAAAACAAATCACAAGTGATTTTAAATCAAGGGGTGCTCAGTATAGATGGAGCGCGTATTGCAGATTTACAATGTGTGGAAGTCATAAACTTGCAAGGGGAGCGATTGGCTGTTTATAGTAAAGTTAATCATGAAATCAATTTGGGCTTCTTAGCCAAAGGTTTGTATGTGGTGAAATTTAAATACCCAAATTGGCATCACAGTATTTTAGTTGTTAAACCTTAATAGGAGGATGTTATGATTCAGAGAATACCTTTAGTTTTCAGCTTTGGCTTTGTTTTAGGAATGTGCTTTAAATTGTTTGCCGCAGAAGTGGAAATATATGTTTCTCCAGTGGGAAATGACTATGGTAAGGGCACATTGGAATCTCCTTTTAAAACAATTAGCAGGGCTCAAAAAGAAGTTAGACAATACAATTCAAATGAAGCTCAAGATATCACAGTTTATTTAAGGGGCGGAACTTATTAGTTAGATGAATCTCTTGTGTTTAAAAATGAAGACGGTGGGAAAAATGGCAAAAGCATTAGTTATGAAAATTATGGCAATGAAACTCCGCTTATAACAGGTGGTTTAAGAATTGGGAATTGGGAAGTTTGCGATCAAGCAAAAAACTTATGGTGCGCTAAAGGCGTTAATATGAGATTTCGCCAATTATATGTCAATGGTAAA
>JAAZFC010000066.1 GCA_012511955.1 Fibrobacter sp.
TCATAGAGGGCAAATACGCCGAGTCCGAGATTTTGGTGGGGCAGTACAATCCCGCTCAGGCGCGCACCGCCATTAAAGATAAAATGGCGCCGGTGGCTAAGGGTAATTTGGCGGCTTTTCGCGCCGGTGATACCCATGTTTTGAAACTCATCAATTCCGTGGAATGCGTGTGGAAAGACGCGGTGGAAGACGAGTATTTTGACGATGATAGCCAGCGCTGGTATGCCGTAGAAACTAATAGCGCCAAATAAAACTTATGGTTTTTTCTTCCCACATATTTCTGTTTTACTTTTTGCCGCTGTTTTTGCTGATCTATTACGCATTGCATTGGCGGGGCGTGGGCATTGCGTGGCAAAACCAGTTTATCACCATTGCCAGCTATGTTTTTTACGGGTGGTTTGTGCCGTGGTTTGTGGTGCTCATGTGGATTTCTACCATCATGGATTATGTGGCGGGGCGGTTGATTAGTGCGCCGGGAGCGAGCAAGTTTCAGCGCAATGCGGCGCTGACGGCTTCGGTGGTGAGCAACTTGGCGATTTTGGGTTTTTTCAAGTATTACATGTTTTTTATGGGCGGCCTCAACGCCTTGCTAGCGCTGATGGGGCTAGGGCCAGATTATTTTGCCATCATGTCTGTAACTTTGCCCATCGGAATTTCGTTTAACACCTTCCAAACCATGAGTTATACCATAGATGTGTGGCGGGGCGATGCACCTCCGGTGCGGGATATGCGCACATTTTCGTGCTTTGTGGCGTTGTTTCCCCAACTGATTGCAGGGCCCATTATTCGCTACAATACCGTGGCGCAGCAATTGGAGCATCGCAAACATACCTTGTTGCGCTTTAGTTCGGGACTCATGATTTTTAGCTTGGGCATGGGCAAAAAGATTTTGTTGGCCAACCCCGCAGGGCAAGTGGCCGATACGGTATTTGCGGCCCAAGGCATGAGTACTGGCGTGGCTTGGTGGGGGATTTTGGCTTATACTTTGCAGATTTACTTTGATTTTTGCGCTTATTCGGATATGGCTGTGGGGCTGGGGCGCATGCTGGGTTTTGAATTTATTCGCAACTTTAATTCCCCTTATCGCGCCCAAAGTATGAGCGATTTTTGGAAGCGCTGGCATATTTCCCTCACCACCTGGTTTACCGACTATTTATACATCAGTTTGGGGGGCAATCGGGTAAAAACTAAGAGCCGCTTGTATTTTAACCTGTTTATCGTGATGTTTTTGAGCGGATTGTGGCATGGAGCTAATACTACTTTTGTGGCTTGGGGTTTGTTTCATGCGTTTTTCTTGATTTGGGAGCGCACGCGCGATCGTCAGCCGATTTATCAACGCTTTCCCCTTGTATTTAGGATGATTTTGACTCAAATTACCGTGATGTTTGCCTGGGTGCTGTTCCGAGCGCAAAATCTGGGCCAAGCTTGGGAATATTGGCGCACCATGGTGGGGTTGGGTACGCCCCAAGTTACCGCAGAAATGCTCCCCGCGGTGGTGTTTAATCCTTACTTAGTGTTCTCAATTTTGCTAGCAGCACTGATTTCACAATTACCCTGGCAGGCGCACACCATGTCCGAAAAAGTTACCCTACCTCGCATGGTATTTGCGCTGAGTATGTTGGCGCTAGCTATGGTGGCTATGTTTACCCAAGCGTTTAACCCCTTCTTGTACTTTCAGTTTTAAAAACCATGACTAAAATCACTCCCAAACGCCATTCCGATGAAGCTCCGCAGCTGCGCACTTCGTTGAGTCGCAAAGCTTTGGTGCTGTTGGTGGCGATCTTTTTATTACTGCTCTGGGTGCCCCCGCTGTATCAAGCGCTGGCGGAATTTAAGGAAAGTCGCTCAGTGCAAATCGCCCATATTTTCACCGATTTTTGGCGCACCCCCCAGCAACGCGCTGCCGAATTGCGCGAACTTTTAAGCGCTCCCGCCGGGGAATATGACGGGGAATTAGTGTGGCTCAAAGCTTTGCACATCAACCGCCATCATCTTTTAGATAGCACCAGCGCCGAGGGGGAATATTGGCTATCCCTGCGCGGCTTGTCTGGCTCAGATGCTGATTTTGAGCAACGCCGAAGCCAAGCTTTAGAGCATGCCTCTGTGCGCAGCGGTAGGCGCGCTAGTCTTTACCGCGTGGGCGAGGCGTTTTTTAAATACACTATTTTTAGCTCTAGCTATTTGCGCCAGTGGGAAAGCGTTACCGAAGAAAGCTCCAAATTTGCCCTAGCCACTCGGCCTGCCATGCAGTGGTGGCGCTACCAATTATTTAGGGATTTAGGGGAAAAAGGCGTAACCGCCACTCAAGGCGACTGGTCTTTTTATAGAACCGGCATTGATTGGACTATAATCGATCCCAGTTTGGAGCCTTTGCCCAGCTTGCCTTTGCCTAGCATTTGGGAATTTCAACACCAATTAGCCCAGCGGGATATTCAGCTTTTGGTGGTGATTGTGCCCAATAAATCTTCGGTTTATCCCGATTATTTGAGCGTAACTGGGGAATTTCGCAGTCGCGCGTTGCCCTATTTGGACACTTTGCGGGCGCAGGGCGTGGCCGTGGTGGATTTATTTGCGGAATTTGCCCAAGCGCGGGCGCAAAACGACACGGTGCCTTTGTATTTAGCCCATGACACCCATTGGGAAACTCGAGGGGTAAAAATTGCGGCCCAGGCGGTGGCGCAACAGGTGCGACAAATGCTACCCCAAAGCCAAAGCACCGAAGAATATGTGGAACGCTCTTGCAAAGTGGAACGCCACGGGGATATTATCGCCATGACCCAGCTGGAACAGGCCAGTTTTATGGGTTGGGGGCTGGAATTTGCCCCCCAAGTGGTGGAGTGTGCCCAGGTTTATAATTTGCGACGGGATAGCAGTGGGGCGGTGGTGGATTCTATCTTATATAAAGATAACCATCGTTCCAGCGAGATTTTGCTTTTGGGGGATAGTTTCAGTCGCATTTTTCAAAGCGATGCCCCTCGCAGTGCAGGTTTAGTGGCGCATATCGCCAAGGAATTGCAAATGCCCATGGCCAGCATTGTCAGCGATGGGGGTGCATCGACCTTGGTGCGGCAAACTTTGGCGCGGCGCTCCGGGGTGCTCAAGGGCAAAAAGTTGGTGATTTGGGAATTTGTGGAGCGCGATTTGCGCTTTGGTGCCGAAGGTTGGCTAAAAGTGGATTTATAAGGAGCATTTATGCGAATTTGGTTGGCGATTTTAGTTTTGTCTGGCGTGGTGGGCGCGCAAACCACCATTTATCAGAACTTGCGCAGCGACGATAACTTTTTTACAGAAATAGTAACCGCCCATCGGGTGCAAAAACCCACCGCCGCGGCCTTGGATATGGCTTTTTGGCATCATAATTCTCTGTTTAGCGAACCGGGGGGCGAGCTTGAAGTGCCAGCTACGCCTTATTTTATGGAATTTAAGCAACTCTACCTTAATGGGGTGTTTAGCCGAGTAGAAAACCGCATGGAAGCCACAGGATTACGCCCCGAAGTGCGTGCTTTGCCCCTGTCTTTTCCGGCAGTGCGGCGCGAAGCCCAAGTGCAGTTGGGTTGGTCTTTTTTAAGTCAAGTTCAAAGCAGTTTAAACTTATTGGGCCCGGTGCGGGCCACCAGATTGTTGGTGCAACCTTTTAACAAAATTTTGCCCTGGAAAAGCAAAACGCGCAAAGCGGAATTATGGGTGGAAATCGAGCTGAATCCCGGCACAGAAATCCCCGGTGTGCGGGATCGCAATGGCGATGGCATTCCCGAAGTTTATGCGCAAATTAACCCCGCTTTGCTTAGTCGCGACACTTTAGAAGCTTTTGTGCACTGGGTGGAGCAAGTTTACACCCGTGAGTTGCTGGATTCGGCGCAAGTATTGGCCTGGGCGCAAAATTTAGCCGGGCATTTATACCCGGCGCTCAACACAGATTTAGAATGGAATGTGGGGGATTTATGGCCTACAGATTCCCTCTATTTACGAGCTTTACAAGGGCGTAAAATCGCGCACCCCACAGTGGTGATTAAGGGAAATCCTCTGGGAAAAGTACATTACACCGTGATTGATGTGCCCGGTATGAAAGCCGTGGCGAATTTAAACAGTAATTTAAGCAGCGGAGCGGGGGATGAGCGCGCGCCAACTTCCAAAATTGCCGATCGCAATTTACCGCAAAATTATGTGGAAAACATGGCGCGCTGGGAACAAGAATTAGCGGAGCACGGCAGCTATGAAAACTGGGAAAAATCGCTGCAAGTTTGGCGCAATCCTTTGCAACAGCGCATGGCGGAATTGGATGCCAGCACTCACGGATTAGTGGGGCAAAATCCCGAATGGCTGTATTTTCGGCGCAGTTTGGCCTATAGCGTGGGGGGCGATGTGCAAAAACAAGGGGAAAATGCCGATCCCACCGCCGCTTTGATCACTTTTAAGAGCAAATTAGAAGAATTAGAAACCAATATGTTGTTTGTGCCCGTGCCGCCCAAAACCGAAGTTTATGGGGAGCATTTAACTGGAGATTCTAGTCTGTCTGCAACAATTTTTAACCCTTGGGGGCGCAAATACCTCAACGATTTACAAGAAGACGGCATGGAAGTGGTGGATTTATTGCCCTTATATTTGACTGCCAAGCAAAACAGCCCGGAATTGCTGTATCAAAAGCGCGACACTCACTGGGATTTGCCGGGAATGTTAGTGGCGGCAGAGAAGATTGCCCAGCGAATTAAGCAATATGCGTGGTATGCAGAACTGCAGCCCGATACGGCCCGTTTTAGCACAGAAGCCACTACTTACACGCGTTTGGGCGATGTGGTGGAGCGTCTGCCCGACAGTGTGCAAAGCCAATATGGGGCGGATACTTTGCCCGCCTTGCGAGTTTTTGCGGAAGGCCAGCCTTATCAGGGCAAGCGCGGCGCGCCCATTGTGATTATTGGAGATAGTTTTACCGGAGTTATGGAAAGCACCGATGCCAAAAATGGCGGAATTGGCGCGCATATCGCTCGTTTGATCGGGCTGGATGTGGAAGTGATTACCAGTTGGGGCGGTGGCCCCAATGTGCGTTCCCGTTTGTGGCGGG
Source organism: Fibrobacter sp. (assembly GCA_012511955.1). Taxonomy (GTDB): domain Bacteria; phylum Fibrobacterota; class Fibrobacteria; order Fibrobacterales; family Fibrobacteraceae; genus JAAZFC01. The sequence continues at coordinate 5,060 of JAAZFC010000066.1, forward strand.
CCCGACAAGCGGAATTGCAAAATGATGTACGCTTGGTGATTTATTTGATGGCGGCCCGGGATTTGTACGAATATCCGGGGGGCTGGGATCCGGAAAGCTTTTAAATTGATGTAGCGGGATTTATTGCAGTGGTGGCTTTCTTAAAGTGGTGGCTTTTTTGAAATTTTGGGTTTTTATTGCTGCGGCGGTATTGTGCGCTTGTGGCGACAATATTCCTGCCAATTATGCCCAAGTTTATGAGCGATTGTGGGAGCAATGGGGCGCTGGTGCGCCTCCTACCGAGGTGAATTTGTGGTTGGATTCCGTGGAAAAGCAGTGCACTACTAAAACAGATTTGGCGGAACGGTTGGCTTGTTTGCAAAAAGCCATGCCTTGGCCCCAAGATTCCACTAATTTTAGCCTGTGGCCTCACCAAGTGTTGCAAAATCAGGCGGGGCAGTGCGTTTCCCTGAGCTTTTTGGCTTTGTTAGCTCTGGAAAGGTTGAATATCGTAGCGAATCCGGTGGCGTTACCGGGTCATGTATTTATCGCGGTGCCCGATTTACAGCGCAATTGGGAGCCTAACTTGCAGGGCTATAACCATCCTTTCAGCTATTATGCACAAAATTACGCTTTGGATTCATCGCAAGGGCGGTGGGCGCAAAGCTTGTCTGTTGCAGAATTTAAAGGCTTGGTGTTGTACGAAATGGCCAATGCACAAGCCCAGTGGAAAGATCCCCCCGGGGAAAGTGCGGAGCGGAAACAAGCGGTGAAAATATATCGCGAAGCACAGAAATGGTGGCAAGACGAGCGCATTGCGGGGAATTTAGCGCTGTTGCAGGCTAATTTAGGAAACATTAGCGCGGCGCGACGCATTTTGGATAGCTTGTGGGAAAGTGGATATCGCAGTGCCGAACTGGAGCGCAACCGCGAGGCTTTACCATGAAAGCGGTGCCAAGCTGGGGGCATAAAATCCGCAGTGCCGGGTGGTTTTTTCCGGGGATTTTAGGGTTGTTTACGGGGATTATTACCTTGATTCCCCTCACGGATGGGGATATTTGGTGGCATTTGGCGGCGGGCCGTGCATTGGTGCACCAGGGTTGGCTGGCTACGGATATTTTCACTTTTACCGCCGCCGGGCAAAGCTGGGTCAATGTGCATTGGCTTTATCAGGTGATGATTTATGGGATTTACTGCGCCGGCGGGGCGTGGGGCTTGGTGGTGGCGCACAGTGCGTGGTGGGGGTTGGCGGCGAGTGGGTGGATGCGTCCGCGAAGCTGGGGGCAGGTGGGGGCGGCAACAGTGCTAATCTGGTTGAGTCGCTATCTGTTGCTGGCGCGACCCCTGGCGCTGACCATGCTAATTGTGGCGGTGCAGGTGTGGGGCATGGTCAAATTTGCCTCGACTTCGGGGAAATCTTCGCGGCGAGTTTATGGGATGCTGGTGGTACTTGGGCAAATTCTCGCGGTCAATGTGCAAGGCTTGTTCGTGTTGGCGCCGCTGTATTTGTGGATCCGTTGGCCGCGCCGCGCCGGGGTCGCCCTGGGGCTTTATGCCATTTCAGCCCTGAGCCCCCACGGCTACAAAGCGTGGCTTTATCCCTTCCAGCTTTTCACCCGAATGTGGCCCAGCTCGATTTTCGCCCAGCGCATCTCCGAAAATGTGAGCAGTTTTAAGCTGATTACCCAGCATTTCAGCGGAGCTAACGCTGAAATTTACAGCCACAGCGGGGCTGAACAAAGCGTGGCAGCACTGCTCATTTTAACCCTTTTTGCGGGCTGGCATTTCTGCAAAACCCGCCATTTTGCCACTTTGCGCTTAAATTTGGCGTGGTTAGCCCTGGGCTGGCTGTCGTTGCGCAATATTCCCCTGGCTTTGTTGATGGGAGACTTTTGGTCACGCTTTTCCCCAGCGGCTGCATCGCACAAATCTGTCCTATCGCACAATTCTGTTAAATCTCAAAATTCTGGGTCAATTTCGCCATGCTCTGGCTCTGCTTCGCCCAATTCTGCGCCACAATCTTCTGCTTGTTCTGGCTCCGTTGCACCCAGTTCCGCCCCGCCAACTTCTTGTTTTCGCTCTTGGCTCGCAGGGGTTTTGAGCTTTTTTCAACCATTGGACCGACCCATTTTTTCTCAGTTTTTTCAACGAGTTTCAACATTTTTAGCGCAGTTTTTCCAGCGTTTTATAGCAAAACCCTATTCTCGCATGCAAAAATCCTTTGCGCGGCTCAAAAAACAACGCTTTTTCGCCATAATTTGGCTCAGCTTGTTGCTCCTCACGCAAATCCAATGGTGGACCCGCATCTATACCGGCCCCATTTCTGCACCCCGCTTTCCCCAAGCCGCAGTGGAGCATCTGCGCAGCCAGCCCCCCGCTCGAGTCTTTAACGCGGTACGCTACGGCGGCTACATATCCTTTCATCTGTATCCCCACACCACCACTTTTATCGACGGTCGCCTCATTTTGCGCAACGCCCAATTTTACAGCGCATATTTGGGCATCTTGGAACACCCCGAAAGCTTTGAGCCTTGGATTGCCCCCCACCACATCGACGCAATTTTGTTGCCCCAACACTACCCCCCCATTTACCAAAAACTCATCGCCCATTTGCAACAATCCCCCCATTGGGTAGAGATGCTGGCCAGCGATGCGGTCAAAAGCGGCCACCACTTATTTGTGCCAGCACCGTAGATACAGTTTGCATATTTGATACCCCGTTCGGTATTTCAAGACGCATTTTTTCCTCACTTAGTTTTTGGCGATGCTGTGATAATCATTTATATATTCTTTTGCTATAGCAAACCTTTGGGTCATAGAATCGTTCATTTAACGACACGCAATAGCCGTTAGCACAATTTGCCGTGGAAAAATAATCTGGAGTTCTGTACACGTTTGAAAGACCTATAACCGTTTCCTCTGAGAAATTGAAGCAGTTTTCGCCATCTACTTCTGGCATGATATAGTAATGGTTCTTACTATTAAAGGCGACTTGAGTTATATTAACTTCTTCAGCTCCTGAATAGACAACCAACTTTAACATTTTCGAATCCAGTGATTTCCCAAACTGCTTTTCATTGATATCACAACTAAAGGCATTCCAAATACAAAATTCTTGTTGTGTTCTACATATTTCTATATATTCTATGCTGTATATTTTTGGACCAGAAAGCGCATTAGCATCTTTAACAAAACAAGCTATACCTTCATAGTGAATACCTTTGATCTCCTCACAGTTGGCGCACCAGCCTCCATCAGGAAAAAAAGTCCTTTCTTCATAGCAAATCCGCTCCTCGTTAAGAAAAAAATGTACACTATCAACATGAGCGGTAGAAAGAAATGATATTCTTGATGCTGGGTAACATTCCAGCGGCTCGCCGCAACTAGCAAGCCACAAAATAGCCGCAAAACTTGATATTATTAATAATAGCTTCCGCATTAGTACTCTCCTTGCTTAGTGTTTAATGTTACCGCATTAGGATTATTTTCCACAAAAGGAACCCAAGTGATCTTTGTGTTTTGGTGCACCACATAATTCGCTGTCTCCAAACTGCCATGTACTGTGGCACGACCCCTTAAAAGAGTTGTTTTCTATCTTAAACCTTAAAACTGTTTGGTTAGTTTGCGAAAACTGCTCATCTAAGGCATAAACAGAAATGGCGTTAGCCATAGCTATAAAAACCAACAGCAGTACAATCAAAACTTTTCATAGCAAACCTCTCGGTAAATGAATGGATCATTTAACGACATGCAATAGCCGTTAGCACAATTTGCCCTTGAAAAATAATCTAAAGTTCCGTATTCATTTGAATATCCTTCTATCGGTTGGTACAATGGGAAATTGAAGCAGTTTTCACCATCTACTTCTGGCATGATATAGTAATGGTTCTTACTATTAAAGGCGATTTGAGTTATATTAACTTCTTCAGTTCCTGAATAGACAACCAACTTTAACATTTTCGAATCCAGTGATTTCCCAAACAATTTTTCATCAATCTTACAATTAAAGGCATTCCAAATACAAGATTCTTTTTGTTCTCTGCATTTTTCTATATAATCTATGCTGTATGTTTTGAGAATATTATTTCCGACACCATCTAAAACATGACAAGCTACACCTTCATAACGAATGCCTCTAGCTATATCGCAGTTTTCGCACCAACCTTGATCGTTAAATGTCCTTTCTTCATAGCAAATCCGCTCCTCGTTGAGAAAAAAATGGACACTGTCAACATGAGCGGTAGAAAGAAATGATATTCTTGATGCTGGGTAGCACTCATACTGCTCGCCGCAACTAGTAAGCCACAAAATTGCTATAAAACTTGATATTATTAATAATAGCTTCCGCATTAGTACTCTCCTTGATTAGTATTTAATGTTACCGCATTAGGATTATTTTCCACAAAAGGAACCCAAGTGATTTTTGTGTTTTGGTGCACCACAATGCTTTTAGCGTATATGGCGCCATAATATTTTTTACTGGCTTGCCCTATAACCACCTCCGCATTAGGAGCTATTATGGTTCCAGCAAAATCCGTATGTATAAAAACCCTATTTGTTCCGTAATAATAGATTTTGATGCGCTGAGCTGCAGCGATCATGTCATTGGTTTCTATCGTGCCATTCCACTGAAAATCATTACCTATATGAAACACTAAGTTCCCCAAAGGATGTGCATATAACTTGGCGCCTTGTTGAAACCTTAAAGAGCCTGCCAAAAGATTACCGGTTAAATCAATAAATAATTTCGACCCCGAATTAAAATTAAAA
>JAAZFC010000067.1 GCA_012511955.1 Fibrobacter sp.
GGCGATGATGCGGGAATTTACCCCATAAGCATTTCCTTGGGTACAACGGAAAGCCAAAATTATGATTTCAAGCCTGAAGATGGCCTTTTAACCGTAAATCAAAGAAATATTAGCATCAGTGCACAAGACACTAGCAAAAAGCAAGGGCACGATGACCCTAAACTAACTTACTACATTGATGAAGGCACTTTATTTGGTTCTGACATTGTCTCAGGAGAACTTGAACGCGAAAGCGGAGAGGAGCTTGGAACTTACGCTATTAATAAAGGCTCATTAACCATTAATGATAACTATATCATAAGCTTTTTGCCTGGCGTATTTAGGATAATTGAGTCTTCTCTAGCACCCTCCATAGACACTGAAAGTATCAAAGTTTTAACTTATGCTGGCAACTCTTATCAAACCAAAGCCTTCCAACAAGACAGTGTTTACAATGTAATTCTTGGCAATAGAATAACCCTGCATATACCTTGGGATTATGACGGTGAAGATGCTTTAAATTGGAGTTCCAATGTCGAAAACTCTAAACTGATAAATGTGGCGAAAGGTCTAACTATTTGGTCAATGAATATTGATACTATCTTAGATACCCATGTCAAAATAAAAATGGTGAATAAATATGACCAAGGCGATAGCATAGTATTTGAAATCAAGTCATTATTAAATCAGCCTCCCCAATATTCTCTGCAACAAGCAATAGTGTTTGATAAAAACAAACAACAAATAAGCTATAGAAACTTTGAAAATGATAGCTTAAAATTAACCCAAGCACAGAAAGTGCGATTTACTATGGATTTGCAGAATGATGACAATGACTATATAAACCTTAACTGGTTAGAAAATCTTGGCATAAGCTATCAACGCCAAAATAATCACTTGGAAATCGAGTGGCAATTATATTCTTTGGTGAACACTGCTAGCTTTATAATTTATGACAGCTTTAATTGCAGCGATACTATTAACTTGGTAGTTACACTAAAAGAGTTCCCCACACCTTTAATAGGGCAAGCACAAAAAACTCCGCACCTATTATCACTTAACTCCAATTTGGTTTATGGATTTAGTTTACCTCAAGACAACCTAGTGAGAATAAATATTTTCAACGCTCAAGGCAAGAAAGTATTTACATTTAATGATATTTTGCCTAGTGGCAGTTATAAATTCAGTGACTTTATGAAAAACACAGGGGCTAATCAAAATTACTTTATCTCCATTAAAAACCGACATTTCAAATGGAATGGAACCTTAGGTAAATAACTATGAATCTAAAGTTTATACTTACAACAGTATTATGCGCGCTTGCCCTTAGTTTTGCCCAAAATCAAGCGGAACTAACCAGTGCCACTGATATGGCTAAAATTGACATCGCATCCATTGATTTGAATCGCAATTTTGTTTATAAAGTATATGCGGAAGAAAATTCCGTAACATATAAAATCAATATGCACGATGACTTATACAAATCCCACAATTCTTTTGTGTGGCCAGCCCGTATTCCCTCAGAACAAAAACTTAATATGGACTTTTACGCAGATAATATGGGAAAGCAAAAAATTAATGAAATAATTTTTAATGAACGCATAATTTTTTCAATTACAGACAGCGTTTACTTAAAAAGACCAGATAACACTTTTATGGTTTTAAGAAGAATTTCATCTCCAGGCATTAGTAAAGTTGTCGGTCCAATTAAGGTAAACATAATCACTCCTCGTCAATATAATAGAAGCTTAGCCACCCCTATCTTTCACTATACCATTGGCGACAAATCTGACTTCTTGTTAGTTAGTCAACCTGGTAAAGTTAGTGAATTCATTTCACCCGATGCTGCGCCCATGAGCTACACTACCATAGAAATCCAACTGCAAGATCTACCTCAACCACCTCCACCTCTGGAACTACCGCCCTTAATCGAAGACAAAGACCTTGAAATACAACTTGCTGCCACAGAAGAACTATTAAATCAGCAAAAGCAACTTGATTCAATATGGCTTGATTCCATAACTAACCATATTATTGCCTTTCCCGCACAAAAAAGCGACGAGAGTGATAGCAACTTTATGTTACGCGAAGATTTATACGCCCTAGAACTAAGCAAACATATTGCAGAAATCAAATCCTTGTTTGATCAACGCTACCAGCTCTTTGAAGAACGTAAACAAAGCCTAGATATAGCTCAAAAGCAAAAACCTGCAGAAAAACATGTTTTTGAACCTAAAAGTGCTGTTGAATTGCAAAAACTTTGGAGTAGCCAAAGCTTTATTATCGGTGTACAAACTGTGTTAGGCGCTAATTTGCCCCATACAGCCACTAACCCAGGGCCTCATAAACTGCGCAATGTTTCACTAGTTCTAGGCTATACCGATAATATCAACAATACTACTTTTGCTTGGAAGGTTCATTCTAAAAACACTTACCAGCGTTGGCTTTTCAATCAAGATGCGACTAACTCCAGCAAACGGATGTCTAGCTCATTAGCTTTTAGCTTATTAAACCCTATTTTTATACAACAAAACCAAAATTCTGCCCAAAATATTTATATAGAATTAGGCGTTTTAGGTCAATACGCTCGAAGCAAAATTAAATGGCTCAGCACCAGTTCTTCTAGCAGGTTTTCCTGGGGGGGACTAGGTTCCATTGGCTTTATGTGGTCTCGTGGTTACAGCATCAATCTTGGTTACCAGTATAGTAGCGATCAATTTGGCGAACTTTCTTTTGGCCTAACCATACCTATATACAACATTAACTCTGAACTTCAGGAGGCTAAGTAATGCGCTACTTTAAATGTACTTTTGCTTTACTTTTTGCGCTTTTGCTATGGGCTTGTTCTGACTTTTATAGCGCGGGGGTTTCCCACGGTAGCATGGTTAAAGCAGACACTATTATAGACACGGTTAAAGTATATTTTGACACTATTGAGATTAAACCGCAATTTACCATCAACGACACCTTACTGAATAATAGTTTTGAAATACGACCAAAAATGACTGCTGTTATTGCTACACAAAGTAAAAAAGACAAGTCCGTAGAAACAATGGTTTTCCAAGGCGTTGTGCATAGTTCGACTCCTCTTAGTGTTATTATAAACTCTGAGCATAATGCTAGTATAGTAGCAGATTCAGCTAATGACCTTTGGGTCTATGAAATACAAAGCCCCTATACCATAGGAGACGAAATAGAAGTACAACTATATTCTCACCGAGGCAAAAATGCTTCTGTAGAAATGCTCGCTCTTTTTAGCTACGAACACCCTAGTGATTCATCGCAAAATTTAACACAAGAGTTATTAGTTTCGCAGTATGCAGATTTAAGCAATTTCCCTACGCTTGAAGCTAATACTATTGCATGGCGCAGCATTAATGTACTGCCAGGAGATAGTATTTTAGGAAATGTTACCCACGATTCTATGGCTGAAACTTGGTTTTTAGATTCGCTAAACTTTTCCAAACTAATAGAATTTGGGAAAGAACCAGAAGATTTTATTTATAACTCAAAAAGCAATGGCCAACCTTTACAGTTGTATTTTAAAAAGAAACAAACCATTGGTTATGCAGTGAAAAATCTTAGCGATTCTGTTTATGTTGTGGAAAATGACTTAAAGTTGATTGCCGAGTTAAAACTGGAAGATTAACTATTTCAGCTGATCTCTAGGAATAGCCACCACACCTATCATGGTTTTTAACCTAATTAGCATAGCTCCTGGTTCGGAGACCACAACTCCAGAAAACACCTTGTCTTTGGTTTTAAGGGTTACATATTTCCCTAAAGGTGCTATGGGATCTAATTCGCTTATAATATTTGCAGGAGGCGCTTTTTCTACTATAACCACCTCTTCTTCTTCAACTAATATTTGCTGAGCTATATTTTCTTCAGCTTCTTTATGCAACTCTTGTAACTCGGCAAGCCATGAACTGTCAACCTGCTCTTCTTCAGCTTTTATTACTTTAGCTTCTGCAGTTTCTTCAGATAGATCTAAAGCTTTTACATACCCTTCTGCACTTTTATCGTCTTCAGCTGCATGTAATTCACTAGAGCTAGCAATGCTGGTAAAAATAGAGTCTTGTAACTGTTCATTTATTTTTTTGGTGATTTTCTCTATGGCTTCACTTTCTTCTCCAGGCAATTGATGACTTATCAGCAGTAAACGCCTATTGGCATTTTTTGCTACTTCTATATCATCCCCTTGAGCTACAGCTTTAATATATGACTTGGTAGCTTCTCGTTTATTTCCACGCAACTCATAACATTGACCTCTTATCATAGCTTTTTGCCCCTGCACATAAGCTGAAGTGCTAGTTATGGTGTTTAAAATAGAATCAGTTTCATCACAATATCCTAATTGTGCTATTTTTAAAGCCTGGGACAAAGCGTCAGCATTAGACGCCAAAACTTTCTGTTTAGCTATTTTAGAATCTTTTAAATATTGTTTTAGAGTAGCTGCAGTCATGCCAATATCACTAGCTTTTTGTGAAGCCATTACCATATCGTATTCGTAATTTGCTACACTTTCATTGCCCAACATGGCAAAACAAAAACCTCTATGCAGCCTAACTAAATCATATAAGCGACTATCAGTTATTTTCTCCATTAAAATTTCATCATACAAAATCACCGCTTTGGTAAATTCATTGTCGAACTCTAATAAAAACGCCACCCCAACCAAGCTTAAAGCGCGCGCATCAGCCGTAGTAGGTAAAGGTTCTTCACCAGTGAGCAGGCGAATTAAATTAATCAACTTTCTATTTATTAATTCTAGCCAACGATTTACTTGCAAAAAACGATATTGTACAACGCCAAAATTTGCTTTTATACCCTGGCGAAGTAAAAACTCTGCCACATCAACTTCTTCTTGTTTTAGCTGCTTATCATATAATTTGTAGCGATTCTCTAATTTGGCAATCATGTGATTAGATGAAACAGTAGCATCGAGCACATTTGATCTCAAAAAAGACCACTCTAGTTCTGAATATTGCACCTTTATGCTAGAATTTATAAGAAAAACCACCATAAATAGGATTATCAACACAAATCCTATCAACACATAATTATTCAATAATTGCGAAATGCTTTTCTTAAATAAATGTCTCATATCTAGCCAATATTAAAAACATCAACTCTATTTCTGCCACCTTTTTTAGCTCTATAAAGGGCTGCATCTGCAGCTTCCACAAATTCTTCTATTGTGGGATGTGTGCCTTCTTCTTTACTTAAAGCTTGGTATTCCGCTACGCCTATGCTAGCAGTAACTTTAAGCTCCTGTCCATCATCCAATTTAATTGTATGATTTTCTATAGCTATGCGCACTCTATAGGCCGCTACGATAGTGTTTTCTAATTCGGTCTCAGGGCATAAAACCACCAATTCTTCACCACCATAGCGGGCTACTAAATCCGTGCTACGCGCAGTGTCTATTAATAGTTTAGATATTTCCACTAAAACCAAATCTCCAACTTGATGACCGTAGGTATCATTGACCTTTTTAAAGAAATCTATATCTAAAATAAATAACCCTAATTTATTACCATGTCTTTTGCTTAAATCCACATGATGGTTTAACCTATCAAATAAATGTCTTCTATTGTACAGAGATGTTAACTCATCAGTTATGGACATTTTTTCCATCAGATCTCTAGCCTGCTCTATTTCATGCATTTGTTGCTTTAATGAAATCATCTGTTCTTGCATAGTTTTGGTCATGTCATTAAAGGCATTTGCTAATTTCCCTAACTCATCGTCTCTGTTAATACTTAAACGATAGCCTAGTTCTCCATCAGCAACTTTTTGGGTAGCTTCATGTATTTTCAATATTGGCCTTATTACAACGCTGTGCAAAATAATTCCAAAAACTAAATGCAAAAAAGTTAAAACAGTAATGGTTATAGCTATGGATTTATAAAGTGCCTTAAAGCGCCTGCCAAATTCTTTTAGCTCTACTCTACTAAAAACACTGCAATTAGCGCAAGATTCCCATGAAACAGGAACATAAAAGTCTAACCATTGCATATCAGAATGAAACTTGGCATAATACTGTGCACCAGAATATCGCTTAAGAGATAATGCTTGAGCTGTATGATTCAAATAGTCTGCGGGCAAAGCTATGGAGGCATCACTTTTTTTAATCACAGAATCATTTTGGTAAATAACATAAGGTAAATCAATGTTTTTAAAGGCATTTCCAATGGACTCTTGGGCTAGGCTCTCAGCAGTAGAATCTCCAATCTTCAATGAGCTAACTATGTTTCCCATCAACTCTTTAGCCTGATAACGCGTATTATCTGATATTAATTCAGCTTGATTATTATTTATGACATAAGTAAATAAAGAGATGCTTACTAGGTTCATTATAAAATAAAGTAAACCTACTAAAATAACTAATCGTTGCTTAGGAAACAGTCTGCCCATAATGTAATAATACTGCTTAACTCCTTAATTTGCAACACTTTAAACAATTAAAATGTAATAGAAGCCTTTAATTGCACGAAAGCTTTTTTTGCTTGCACGCACATTGGCCAAATGTTTTCTACAGTCAAGCCTAAAACACCGTAACCATCTGGGTAAAACCTTGGGATAAATTTATCTCCACTGTGTCCAAAATCTAAAAACTTCGATAGGATATTTGCAATATGGATTATAGAAACAAAAGGGAAGCTGTCGTCAACATTATCTAAATAATGTAAAGTATCGTGCATTTCTACAGCCTTCACAGTATTGCGAGAAAAGCCCCACTCATCCATGACTAAAGCTCCAATATCTTGGTGATTAAATCCAAAAACCTTTTCTTCAGCTTCAATGATGGCAATTTGTTCTAATTCCGCTTGGGCTAAAGCTTGGATATACTCATTTTGAAAAGAATTATAGAGAATTAACTTGCCCACATCGTGAACAAGTCCACAAACATAAGCTTCACTATGCCATTCTTTATTTACCTTACTGGCATGCTGCAAGATAACTTTAGTGAAAATAGCTACGCCCATAGAATGTTCCCAAAAACCTTTGGTATTAAACTTTTTACCTTCCACACCTTGGGATAAATGATTTACGACTGTATTTGCTAAAACCAAATTCACCACTTCGTCAAAACCCAGCAATGAAACAGCCTGTTCTACTTTTACCACTGGATTTCGCAAGCCATAAGCGGCAGAGTTAACAGTTTTCAACACTTCAATAACCAAACTAGGATCTTGGGACAGCAAGGTTGTAACATCGCTAACACTTGATTCTGGATTATCCACAAGCTCCCTCAATCTCAAATATATATCTGGTAAGGAAGGTATAATAAGCTCACCGTCAAAAGCATCTAACTTTTCTTTTAGCTGCGGGTGTTCTAATAAATAATTAGACATTATTACCTCGCTTTCTAAGTATGACCTGAGCTAATTCTTCTTGCTTAATACGAGCAAGTTCATCTAAAAAAGGATGTATTATCCCATCGTTATATTTGAAAATGTTTTGCAAAAACTTATTCACTTTTTTGCGCATATTTTCATCTAACTGCATATATAAAGAAGTTGGTTCTTTCATATTCTAAAATATATGCTATTTATACCCTTTATTGCGTAAATCTCCATAAAATTCTCTAACTTTCCAAAAACATCGCCTATCTTCAGCTAAAAAATGAGGCCTAGGCTCAAGCAAACGAATTTTTTTCAGTATTTCCATAGCTTCTTCCATGGTTCCGTATTTTTTATGGAACTCAGCCAAAAACAACCAATTGTTGGGATCATCTTCATCTAATTCACAAGCTTTTTCTAGATACTTTTTAGCTAACTTTTTATCTGGCCAAGACAAAAAGAAAGGAATTCTCGGCAATAATTGATGCATTCTTCCTAAGAGTTGGTATGCTTTCCCCTGCATTTCTCCTCCTTCGAACATCAGTTTTTCACTTAATTTTTTAATATCATCAGCGGCTCCCGCACGAATTGCAGCTAAAGGTCCACTTTCATAAGCCCAAGATGATAAGTTTACCACCCACCAAAAAATTAATTTATGATCTTCTGGATATTCTTTTAGTAACTCCAAACCTAAATCTTTGGCTTCGGTGGCTGTTTTCAAACGCAATTTAGGGGAATCCTCGGTATAATGGCCTAAGTAATTTAAACTTTGCAATATTTTCACGCCTGCCTCTAAACGTAAACTAGAATCTAAATAAGCGTTTTTATATGCGGCAATGGCATATTTAATATTGGTGGGATTAACCCTATCTGAATTAGAGCCTTTGGCGCGGATCGAGAAAAGAGAGTCACCTCTGTGCAACCACTGTTGAGAAGTTTCTGCCCAACAGCAATTTAACCAAAATGAAAATAATATTAGAACTAAAGACTTCATTACCTACCAAGGGGAATATATATTTCTTTACCATTAAAAATCACAAAAAAACAACATTCCATCGCCATAAGAAAACAATTTAAATCCGTTTTTCACCGCATAATCATACGCACCTAATAACTTGGATTTACCTATCAATGCAGCCACCAAAAGAATTAGGCTAGATCTGGGCCAGTGAAAATTCGTCATTAAATTGCGCACGAACTTCCACTCATAACCTGGGTAGATAAATTTATTGGTAAAACCTTGGCCTGCATGCACAATTCCACTATCATCAGCCACGGTTTCCAAAACCCGTGCAACCGTGGTACCCACGCATAAAACCCTTTGGCCATTTTTTTGTGCTCTATTAATGATTTCTGAGTTTTCTGCGCTAATTTCGTAGTATTCGCTGTGCATGGAGTGTTGAGTATAGTCTTCATATTTGATATTTTGGAAAGTCCCCGCCCCCACATGGAGGGTTAACTCTGCCACTTGTACTCCTTTTGCACGCAGTTGATTAAGAATTTCGTCGTTAAAATGCAAACTTGCGGTGGGCGCAGCTACAGCACCGCTTTTTTTGGCAAAAATCGCTTGATAATCTTCTTTATCAGCCAATTCTTCTTGACGATCTATATATGGTGGTAGAGGTGTATGCCCCACTTTTTCTAACCATGGTAAAAACTTGTTTTCATCTATTTCAAACTGCAAATTACGAGTTCCGTCGGCATTAACTTCCAATACCTGCGCTTTTACACCTTGAAAATCTATTTCATCGCCCTTTTTAAAAGCACGACCAGGCTTTACCATGGTCTGCCAAGTGTTTCCACTAGCCAAAGCTTGCAACAAAAGCACTTCCACAACACCGCCTGTAGAACGCTTCCCTTTTAAGCGAGCTGATATGACTTTGGTGTTATTTACCACCAAACAATCACCTTTTTTAAGAAGCCCTACAATATTTTGTGCTTTAATTTCTTTTAAAGCATCGCTTTTGAGCGAAACTTGTAAAATACGAGATTTACCCTTTCCTGCTGAATGCTGAGCTATTAACTCGGGAGGAAAATCAAAATCATAATCAGAAAGCTTAGGCTTCATTTACTCTACCCAAAAGAACATAAATATAAAAAAGACCGCTGTTTAGCGGTCTTAATTTAAGTTTTATTCTGCGCTTTCAAGCAATATTTCTAGGGTGGATTTGGCGCTTTGAGCAATGGGGGTTCCTGGTCCAAAGACTGCTGCTACTCCTGCCTCATAAAGGAAATCGTAGTCTTGGGCGGGAATCACTCCCCCAGCAATGACAATTATGTCTTCGCGTCCCAATTTTTTCAACTCGCCGATAATTTCAGGTACCAAAGTTTTATGACCTGCAGCCAATGAGCTAACGCCCACAATGTGCACATCATTTTCCACTGCTTGACGAGCAGCTTCTTCGGGGGTTTGGAAAAGTGGACCTATATCCACATCAAAACCCATATCTGCAAATGAAGTTGAAACCACTTTTGCACCGCGATCATGACCATCTTGGCCCATTTTCGCTACCATTATTCGAGGACGACGACCAGATTTATCGGTAAACTCTTCAGCAAGGCCACGAGCTTTTGCGAATTCAGGGTCATCGCCAATTTCAGAACTATATACACCAGAAATAGAACGAATCACAGCGTTATACCTCCCTACAACTTTTTCTATAGCATCGGAGATTTCGCCTAGTGTAGCTCTTTTGCGAGCTGCATCTACGGCTAAATCCAGCAAATTACCTTCACCAGTTTCCATACACTTGCTAATGGCATCACAAGCTGCTTTAGCATCGTCTTCATTTCTTTCCGCACGCAATTTTTGCAAGCGCTCTATTTGAGAAACTCTTACTGCGGTATTATCGACTTCGAGAATATCTATGGGTTCTTCCTTTTCCAAACGATATTTATTTACGCCGATAATATCATCTAAACCAGCATCGATGCGGGCTTGTTTACGAGCCGCAGCTTCTTCAATGCGCATTTTGGGAACGCCAGTTTCTATGGCTTTAGCCATTCCACCGAGTTCTTCCACTTCTTGAATCAGTTCCCAAGCTTTATGTACCAATTCTTTAGTTAGATGCTCCACATAATAAGAACCCGCCCAAGGATCCACAGCTTGGCAAATGCCTGTTTCTTCTTGGAGGTAAATTTGCGTGTTACGAGCAATGCGGGCAGAGAAATCTGTAGGCAAAGCAATAGCTTCGTCCAAAGCGTTGGTGTGAAGCGATTGAGTGTGCCCCAATGCCGAAGCCATGGCTTCGATAGCAGTGCGAGCAACATTGTTAAAAGGATCTTGCTCAGTCAAAGACCAACCAGAAGTTTGCGAATGAGTGCGCAAAGCCATAGATTTTTCCAGTTTAGGATCAAATTGTTTAACAATTTTCGCCCATAGTATGCGACCTGCTCGTAATTTTGCAATTTCCATAAAGTGATTCATACCAATAGCCCAGAAGAAAGACAATCTGGGAGCAAAGGAATCCACAGGCATTCCCGCTTCTACTCCAGTGCGCAGATATTCTAAGCCATCTGCTAAGGTATAAGCCAATTCAATATCCGCGGTAGCTCCAGCTTCTTGCATGTGATAACCGGAAATGGAAATGGAGTTAAAGCGGGGCATGTTTTGTGCGGTATATTCAAAAATATCCGCAATGATTTTCATGGATGGTGTAGGGGGATAAATATAAGTGTTACGCACCATAAACTCTTTGAGAATATCGTTTTGAATAGTTCCCGTGAGTTGTTCTAAAGTAACACCTTGTTCTTCGGCGGCTACAATATAAAATGCTAGCACCGGAAGAACTGCGCCATTCATAGTCATAGAAACTGACATTTGATCCAAGGGAATCTGGTCAAACAGCACTTTCATGTCTTCTACGGAGCAAATACTTACGCCAGCTTTACCCACATCGCCCACCACTCTGGGGTGATCTGCGTCATAGCCGCGGTGCGTAGCGAGGTCAAAGGCTACGGACAAGCCTTTTTGCCCCGCCGCAAGGTTGCGCCTATAAAAAGCATTGGATTCAGCGGCGGTAGAAAATCCTGCGTATTGTCTTATGGTCCATGGACGCATGGCATACATGGTGGAATATGGACCACGCAAAAAGGGCGCCTTGCCCGCTGCGTATTCCAAATGCTCCATGTTTTCCAAAATTTCAGCGCCATAGGCAGGGTTAACTTCTATTTGCTCCGCTGTATTCCATACATTTTTCTCAAAATCTTTTTGTTCGCTTTGCCAAGTGGCAAAGTCTTTTTCCGTGGATTTTTTATAGTTAATTTCATTAATATTTGGACGCATTATTTTACCCCCAACTTGTCTTGATAATCGGTTAAAAAATCTACGGCATTGGTGCGCACATGCACAAAATCTTCTACGCCAGCAGATTTTAATTCTTCTTGATTTTCCGGATTTCCGGCCACTACGATTTTAGCCTGTGGATAAGCTTTGCGAATTTCAGGAACTACAGCCTGGGCTAAGTCTAAATACTCTTCGTCTTTAGAGCAAAGCACAAAAACCAAGGGTTTATGCTCTTTAGCCAATGCTAAGCCCTCAGCAGCATCTTTTACTCCATTGGTATCTACGGATTCAAAACCCGCGCAGCCAAAGAAATTTTTCGCAAAAGTGGCTCTAGCCAAACGCATGCCTAAGTGCCCAGCAGTCCAAAGGAATACTTTGGGAGCAGCGCTAGTTTTTTGTGCATAGCTTTCCGTTTTCAAGCGCATATCTTCAAAAACTTGGGCTCCACGGCGGATATTTAGCGGCTCGGCATTCAAATAAGACGCGCTACAACAGCTAACCGCTTCGTGAAACTCAGGTGCTTCTTGGGGTTTTATGTTTTCGCTCATCATTTCTTGGGTATTGGGAAAAATATTGGTACCCAAAAATGCTTCGCGTCGGCTCGTAATAAACTTTTCTTTTTGAGCTTGCACTTCGTGCACCGCTTTTTGTAAAGTTCCATCCAATATCACTTTCATCACACCGCCAGCATTTTCCCATTCTTTGAGTAAATCTAAGGATTTTTCTGCGAGCGCATCGGTGATAGTTTCTATATAATAAGAACCTGCACTTGGATCCACTGCATTGCCAAAACCCGCTTCTCCTTTAAGAATTAGTTGCGTGTTGCGTGCGATGCGATAGCTAAATTCATCGGGAACTTTAAAAACAGCATCGTAAGGAACCACTGTTAAAGCATCGCTTCCACCCAAAACAGCAGACATGGCTGCGGTGGTGGTGCGGAGCATATTAACATTGGCATCGTAAATGGTAGTGTTCCAACCACTGGTTTTGCTATGCACATTTACTTTAACATCTTTTACGCCATATTTTTCTAAAATACTAGACCACAAAAGACGGAAAGCCCTGATTCGCGCAATTTCGAAAAAGTAATTGGAGCCAGCGGAGAATGAAAAATTAATCAACTGAGCAGACAACTCGGCACTATAACCAGCATCAGTAAGTAAAGCCATATATTCTATGCCTGCGCCTAAGGCGTAAGCAATTTCCTGAACTATATTAGCCCCGGTATTGTGAAGTGCATGGCTTTGTACAGTAATTGGCACCACATTGGGAGCGTCTAACTGCTGCATTTTCACCACAGCTAACACTTCGTCTTGCCAAGTGGCTTCGCTATAAACTAATTCCCCACCTATAAGCAACTCCGCAATGGGGTCATAAACAATAGAACCACACAAATTTTTGGCATACTCTGAAGAAATGACATATTGTATAGCTTTTGCTCCGCGGGATTCGAAATCCCAATGCACTGCAACTTTACTTAAATCAATGCCTTGGAGCAAACTGTCGAAATCTTTTTGATTACGAATAGCTTGACCGTAAAGCTTGCCTTTTCTTGCCCGAGAAATAAACTGCACACCATCGCAGCCGCGACTAATGTTGCGCAATGCTGCTTTATTGGCTAAATCTATTTGGGATTCGTATATATCTGTTCTAACTTCCCAATTATTTTTCACAGTATTGTTACTGCGCACATAAGGAAACTCACCAGGATTGTTTTTTAGCAACCATTGAAGATTTTTTAGATCTTCGCTACGATAAAAAGGCTGGACATTTATACCTTCCCAGGTTTTCCAAACTAATCTTTTTTCAAAATCAGCACCTTTTAAATCTCTGGTTACAACTTCTTTCCATTCCTCCGTAGTTACCGGAGGAAATTCACTAAATAATTTTTCGCTCATCTTAACCTCAACTAATTTTTATTTATGACAGCTGCATAATGTAAAAGCCTGCCAAAACAGCTGTTCCAATAACCCCAGCTACATTGGGACCCATAGCGTGCATCAACAAAAAGTTAGAAGGATCGTATTTTTGCCCAACTACTTGCGAAACTCGTGCGGCCATGGGTACAGCAGACACTCCTGCCGAGCCGATTAAGGGGTTTATTTTGTCTTTACTAAATATATTCATCAATTTTGCCATCAAAACACCAGTGGCTGTGGAAACTCCAAATGCCACCACTCCCATTAGAATAATCTTAAGGGTTTGTGGAGCTAAAAAGTTTTCTCCAGTCATGGTTATACCCACTGAAGTACCTAAAAATATGGTAACTACATCTATAATTTCGTTTTGCGAAGCCTTTAACAATCTTTCGGTAACACCACTCTCGCGGATTAAATTACCCAACATCAACATGGCTATTAATGCAGAAGCATCAGGAACTAACAATACACAAACGATCAAAACTACCACAGGGAACATCACTCTTTCAAGTTTAGAAACTTGACGCAAAGATTTCATACGGATTTTCCGCTCTTTATCCGTGGTTAAGAGCTTCATTATTGGGGGCTGAATCATGGGGACAAGAGCCATATAACTATAGGCTGCCACCGCAATGGCTCCCATTAAATGGGGGGCGAGCTTATTAGACAAAAATATGGAAGTTGGTCCATCTGCGCCACCGATGATACTAATAGATGCCGCTTCCCCAGGGTTAAACCCTATTAAATAAGCAGCTAAAAAGGTTAATAACACCCCTGCTTGGGCTGCACCACCTAGTAAAAGCGTTCTAGGATTAGCTATTAATGGTCCAAAATCTGTTAATGCTCCCACACCTAAAAAGATTATAGGTGGAAACAATTCATGTTTAATACCCAGATAAATAATATCGTAAAGCCCTTTGCCGTCGGGGGTGTTAAAGACCCCTATGGTGGGCAAGTTGGCAAGAAGTGCGCCAAATGCGATGGGCAGCAGTAGCATGGGCTCAAACTCTTTGACTATGGCCAAATAGAGCATCACCCCCACCACTCCCCACATGACAATCATCTGCCAAGTTACTAGGGTAAATGCTGGAAATAATTCAAGAAGAAAATTCATTTATAATACCCCTTAGGATATGGTGACCAAAACTTGGCCTTCTTGCACGCTATCACCAGCTGACACACTAATGTTGCTGACTGTACCTCCAAAGGGAGCAAAAATAGGAGTTTCCATTTTCATAGCTTCTAGTTGCACTAATAAGTCACCTTCATTGACTGCGGCACCGTTTTGAACTTCTACTTTAAGCACACTGCCCGCCATGGGGCTAACCACATCTCCTGCACCAGCTGCTGCAGTTGGAGCGGGGGCAGGAGCAGCACTAGGTGTAGGTGCTGAAATTGGAGCGCTTACTTGCGCAGTTTGGCTAACAATGGGCGCAGGAGCACTGCTATCGAGAACTTCTACGGTTACATCGTATGCTTTGCCTTCTACAGTAATTCTTAATTTTTTCATTTAGTCCTCAACTAAGCTTGTTTTTTATGTGAAAAGTGATTTGTGGAACGCCCCTGCATAGCCCAAGTAGCGTCTGTGGTGTGAGATAAATCAAAATGAACAACTCTCACTGATTGTCCGAGAGCCTCATTAGCTGCTGCGGTTAAAATCGCAATAAGTCTAGTTTCAGGTCCAGCTACAGTGGCTTTTAAGTCTGCCATTGGAGCCGCCTCTACCTTAGAAACAGCTTTAGATTCTTTAGGTTTAGAGAATATACGAGCAATTAAATAATTAACCTTGCATACCCCCCAAAGCAAAATTAAGACACTTAAAACTACAGACAAAGATGTAAAAATAAATTTTAACATCTCAAATACAGATGAAAAATCAGTCATTCTCCACTCCTTATAAAGGTATTAAACCATGTTTTTTAGGTGGACGGGTAACACGCTTTTTCAGACAAGTGCGCAGTGCTAAAGAAACCGTAGCACGAGTTTCCGAAGGTTCAATTACATCGTCTATCATCGCGTATTTTGCTGCCTGATATGGAGAAGCAAATTGATCACGGTATTCGTCTAACAGTTCTGCTTCTTTAGCCTTAGGATCTTCGGCGTTTTTGATTTTATCTCTGAACATAACACGCACTGCGCCTTCGGCAC
This sequence comes from Fibrobacter sp., assembly GCA_012511955.1. Lineage (GTDB taxonomy): Bacteria > Fibrobacterota > Fibrobacteria > Fibrobacterales > Fibrobacteraceae > JAAZFC01. The sequence continues at coordinate 15,681 of JAAZFC010000067.1, forward strand.
CCATCACCGCAATTTCTGCTGTGGGCCAAGCATAGACGAAATCTGCGCCCATGTCTTTGGAGCACATGGCCAAATATGCACCGCCATAAGCTTTGCGCAAAATCACCGTGATTTTAGGAACTGTGGCCGCAGCATAGGCAAAAAGCATTTTAGCACCGTGGCGAATGATTCCAAATTGTTCTTGTTTTACCCCAGGTAAAAATCCTGGCACATCTACCAAGGTTACCAAAGGAATATTAAAAGCATTACAGAAACGAATAAAGCGCGCGCCTTTATCAGAAGCGTCAATGTCTAAAGTTCCTGCTTTTTGTGTGGGTTGGTTACCAATAATACCCACCACCACACCGTCGATGCGGGCAAAACCCACTACGATATTTTTGGCAAAATCTCTTTGTACTTCTAAAAAGTCACCGCCATCTACTAAGCGTTCTATCACTTTGTAAATATCTTAAGGTTGACGGTTTTCTTCTGGTACAATTTCATTCATGCCTTCGTCTTTCTCAAGGGTAATTTGCGGACTTAAATTATGCGGTGGATCTTGCATATTGTTAGCTGGTAAAAAAGACAATAATTTCCGGGTGATTTCTAACGCATGTTTATCGTCGTTGGCAACAAAATGAATGTTTCCAGAAACGGTAGCGTGCATATCTGCAGAGCCCACCTCTTCGGCGGTTACCACTTGCCCAGTGGCTGCGCGTATAACTGCAGGGCCACAAATACACATATTAGTAGCTTTTTGCTTGGTCATAATCAAAAAATCCATAAGCGCTGGGCTATAAGCCGCACCACCCATACAAGGTCCAGCAATAATGGCTATTTGCGGTACAATTCCCGATAAATAAACATTGCGGTAAAACACTTGTCCATAACCCGACAAGGAGTTTACACCTTCTTGAATGCGTGCGCCTCCGGAGTCATTTATGGCCACAAAAGGCATACCTAATTCACCCGCTCTATCCATGGCATCGCTAATTTTCAGCGAGTGCATACGCCCTAAAGCACCGCCACCCACGGTAAAATCTTGGGAAAAAGCAGAAACAGGGCGACCATCTATATAGCCAACACCTGTAATCACACCATCCCCAGGCATGCTACGCTTGTCAAAACCATGAGAAGTACAGTCGTGATCTACTAAAGCACCAGATTCTTGAAAGGAGTCTTTATCAAACAGCTCATCCACTCGCTCCCGAGCAGTCATCTGCCCCCGAGCATGTCTTTTCGCAATGCGTTCTTCGCCTCCACCCGCAAAAGCTTTGGCCTTGCGTTCTCTTAATTCATCGAGCAGTTCTTGTTTTATCATAAAATTCCCTTTAAAATATATATCTGGTTACTTATTCTTGTGGTGAACAAAATTCTGTTAAAACTCCCCCTGTAAATTTGGGATGCAGGAAGCCTATATCCATGCCTCCCGCGCCACCGCGAGGAGTTTTATCTATTAATTGCACACCTTTTTCTTCTGCATTTTTAAGTTCTGCACTCACATCATCCGAAAGATAGGCGATGTGATGCATTCCCCCTCTCGGGTTCCTTTCCAAGAACTTTGCGATGGGAGAATCATCTGAAATAGGTTCTAACAGTTCAATCCATACGCCACCTATATCATAAAAAGCTGTTTTAACTTTTTGCGAAGGCACTTCTTCAATATTGTCGAGCTTTAAACCTAAAACATCTTCATAAAATTTCCGAGCTTCTTCTATGGAAGGAACTGCAATTCCTATATGATCTATTTTTTTCAACATAATTTTATCCAATAATTAAGGTAGCATGCTACCAGTTTCTAAAAAGCGAGTATGGAACTCAAATGCACGGGAAAGCGTATGAGGTGTATGAATACCTTTAGCATTTTTAAGTCCATATTCTAAATAATCTGTAAGCAGGGGCTGGTAATCGGGGTGGGCACAATTTTTAATAATTTCCCTAGCCCGTTGCACTGGAGATAATCCCCGCAAATCAGCCAAGCCGCGCTCCGTCACAAAAATCTGCGTAGAGTGTTCGTGATGATCCGTATGACTAACCATGGGAACCACGCAACTCACCGCTCCCCCCTTAGCTGTGGAAGGAGTCATAAATATGGGTAAATATGCGTTACGAGTAAAGTCACCAGATCCACCAATGCCATTCATCATAGATGTTCCCACCATGTGAGTAGAATTGGCATTTCCAAAAATATCCACTTCTATGGCCGTATTCATGGAAATAGTTCCCAAGCGGCGCACCACTTCAGGGTTATTGGAAATTTCTTGTTGGCGAATCACGAATTTATCGCGCCATTGATCCAAATTAGCTTTAAGCTTTTCTTGGCCAGGAATAGATAGCGTTAAAGACGCTCCCGACGCCACTACCAACTTGTCATTTTCAATAATTTGAAAAATCGAATCTTGTATAACTTCCGTAAACAAAGAAAGTGGAGCTTGGTTGGGATCTTCTGCCATGGAGCCTAAAACCGCGTTGGCCACATTTCCCACACCGCTTTGGTAAGGCAAATCTACTGGCAAACGACCTTTTTGGCGTTCGTGGCGCAAAAAGTCTAAAATATGAGCTGCTATGGTTTTAGACTCTTCGTCAGGATCCACAAAACCACCCATCTGGTCTGGCATGTTAGTTTCAATTATACCGGCGATTTTGCTTACGGGAATTTCCACATAAGGCTTGCCAATACGACCTCCTGCAGAAAGCAGAGGAATGGAATCCACACAAGGATGAGCACAAGGAATATAGACATCGTGCATGCCTTTTAACCCAGGACCATAAAATGAATTCAATTCAATGAAAACTCGATCTGCCACCATCATATAAGTAGCGGAACAGCCTCCAGACCCAGCCAAATAAACATGAGCAGTATCTCCTTGAACTTCAATATCTACCGCTTCTATTATAGCCGTAGTGGGAGGAGGTACAAAACCTTGGCGCACTAATTTTGCCATGTGAGATAAGTGCTGATCGAAATATTGAATAGTGCCGTTATTAATACCGGCACGCACATCTCGGTTTGATTGGTATGGCATACGAACTTTCATAATGCCAGCGCGAGCTAAAGCACCATCTAATTCATCGCCAGTGGATGCTCCAGTATATACAGCAACGCCAAAATCCTCGCCTTGGGCACGAATTTGTTCGCCTCTTTCTGCTAATGCTACTGGGATAACTTTGGGATAACCCGATGGTGTAAAACCGCTAAAACCTAAAACTTCGTTGTTATTTATTTGTAATGCCGCTTCTTGGGGCGTTATAATCTTAGAGTTTAATGACGGATGCATAGACCTAATGGTTAAGTTAAATTGTTAAATCTGGTTGAACCCTAACTGGATTCAAAAGAAATATAAGAAATTTAAGCCTTTCAAGCCACTAAAATAATTTATTAAATTCTACAGATTAAATAGTTAGCTTAATCGACTATATAGCTTAATTCAGCGATAAAACACAAAACACCATTTTTTAAATAGTAATTTTGAAATCTAAAACGAATATAAACATACCAGAATTAATCACCTATGAAAAAATCTTTTATAATCATATTAACTAGCGTTGTAAGTTTTTGCTTTGGAGCAACTTATACCCTAGACCAAGCTATAGAGGTTGCCCTTGAAAACAACCCCGATATTAAGCTTATGCAAGAAACCCTAAAAGAATCGCAGGCTAAAGTGAGCGAAGCCTATGGAAACGCTTGGCCCAGTTTAAACCTAAGTGCTCAATACCAAAGGGCTTTTGACCAATTTAGTGCCTTTAGCGGCGGTGGCGACTCCGACGAAAACCCCTTTGTAAATTCTGGCGTTTTTATGGATCCCACTTCTCCCATGTTTAGCGCTCCCACTGCAGCCTTAGCTCAAGACTTGGGGGGAATGATGGACTTTTCTTCATTAACTAAAGATTACACCACCGCTATTCAATTTGAACTGCAGCAAGTACTGTATGCTCAAGGGAAAATCTCCACAGGAGTGTCCATTGCCAAAAAGTTTGACCAAATCACCAGAGATGGCATAAATGTTACCCAAGCAGCTTTGCGCTCTGAAATCACCCAAAGTTTCAATCAAATTCTTTACTTTAAAGCCGCCATTGATTTATACGAAAAAAGCATTGAATTAGCTAACAACCACCTTAAAATTGCTGAAATCTCCTTAGAAAATGGCTTAGCCAGCGAAATAACTGTTAATAGAGCTCGCTTGCAAATCAAAGATTTAGAATCTGACTTAGACAAAATGGAAAACGACTTACGCTTGGCGCAAAACGCTTTGCTTTTGCAAATGGGAATGCCCTGGGATCCCGATGTGAATTTTGTTGGGGAACTAACAGATCCTGGCAGTAACCCAGAACTACCCGACACAACTTTTAGTACAGCTATTTCCCAACGACACGAAATTAAACAGCTAAAATCCAGCGAAGAACTACAACAAGAGGTACTTAAAATCAACAGAGCAGATTACCTTCCCATGCTAGTTGCAGGAGCGAGCGCTGGATGGATAAGTGCCACAAACGGAGCCTTTGATTTTGACTTTCAACCTGATCAAAAAGTGTATATAGCTTTTCAAATGAACTTATTTAACGGATTCCAAACTAGAGAAAAAATGACTCAAAGTAGAACCGAGATTGCTAAAGTTCGCATTCAACGCGACAATGCCGAAAGAGGTATGCGTTTGCAAATTGAAAAGGAATACACATCAGTCACAGATGCCATACGCAGAATTGGTCTGCGTAAAGAAACCATTGATTTAGCAGAACAAACTTTAGAAATGTCCGAAGTGGCATATAATAACGGCCAAGCAACTCAAATGGAGTTTTTGGACGCTAGTCTCAATGTCCGTAAAGCACACTTAGAACACCTAGAAGCTTTACAAGATTTTAATAACGCATTAGTACGGCTACAATTAGCCACTGGAAACCTTTGAGGAATACCATGCATAAATCCATACTTAAATCTTTAACTTTCATAGCTATAGCTAGTATTATCCTAACTGGTTGCGGCAGAAAAGATGACTCTAATTTACCCCCTAGCTTAGCCCAAATACAACGGGAGCAAGGAGTACCTGTGCGCATAACTACTGCACAAATACAACCCATAACTGAAATACGCAAATACTCTGGTGGTATTCAAGGTGCAGATATGACCATGATCAAAGCACCTGTTTCTGAACGCATTGTTAAACTCCCCATTCGCGTAGGAAGTTTTGTGCGCAAAGACCAAGTGGTAGTAGAATTAGAAACCGATGGAAACTCCCCCAACTATCAAAACGCTAAACAGGGGCTAGAATTGCTAGAAAAGACTTACGAGCGCATGTTAGCTGTTTATGAGAAAGGTGGCATCACTAAACAACAACTAGATGAAGTTGAAATGCAGCTTAAGACCACCCGCACTAACTTTGAAAAGTTAACCAAAGCAACATCATTAACCAGCACTGAAACTGGTGTGGTAACAGATATTTTCTTTAAATTAGGAAATACAGTTGAAGCAGGTTCTTATATTGCATCTATTAGTAAAATTGACAAGCTTTTACTAATGCTAAACATCACTAGCGAAGAAATCCATCGCTTTAAAAAAGGTATGGACTCATATATAAAAGTAGGCAACGAAACAATTTATGGGAAAGTCACGGAAGTTCCCCTGGCCGCCAACCCCATGACTAGATTTTTCCCTGTGGAAGTAACTTTCCAAAACAAAGATCGTTTGCTATTGCCCAATATGTTTGTAGATGCTTATGTAAATCTGCGTACAGATACCACCCTATGCGTGCCCAACCATGCTCTTTTGTATGAACATGGGCGTCATGTTGTCTATAAAGTAAAAGACAATATCGCCGAAAAAGTGGTGGTTAAAACTGGTATCACATCAACTAACATTACCCAAATTACAGAAGGCCTTGATCCAGAAGATACCATTGTACTCGAAGGCTTTAACAATTTACAATCTGGCGCAAAAATTAAGGTTATTCCATGATTCGCACAAGTATATATAGACCTATTTTAATGTTAATGATACTCACTACTTTTGTAGTGTTTGGTATTTATACATTTCGCCTTACTCCCGTAGCTATGATGCCGGAATTTGATATTCCCTATGTCACTATACAACTAATTTACCCTGGAGCAGGCCCCAGAGAGATAGAAAACTCTGTATTAGAAGAAATTGAAGAACAACTTGAGCTGCTCGATGGCATAGACGAAGTTATTTCTTTTGCTTTTGAAAGTTTTGCCATTGTGGTACTTAAATTCCAGATGGGGCTAGATATTAATGTGGCGGCTAACGATGCCAAAGAAAAACTCGACCAGCTGCGCAAGGATCTACCTCTTGACTTAGAAGATCCCATAATTTCGAAGTTAGATATTACCAATATGCCTATTTTAAGTTTAGCCTTAACTGGGGATATTAACGCTAGTGAATTACGCATTATCGCCGATGACGATATTAAACCAGCCCTATCTCAGGTTATGGGAGTGGCCAGTGTAGATATTATTGGTGGTTTAGAAAGAGAAATCTTGGTAAAACTACACAAAAACAACTTAGAAGCCCGTGATCTCACCGCAGAACAAGTGGTAGGAACTATTATGGGATCAAATTTAAACTTTCCTCTAGGAAATGTGCGCACAGAAAGACAAGAAATGAACTTGCGCTACAATGCTGAATTTGAATCCATCGAAGAATTAGCCGCTTTGGAAATGCCTACCGCTACTGGGATAGTGAGACTTTCTGATATAGCCACCATTAGCGACACCTTTAAAGATGTAACTCAAGTTGCGCGCTATAACCAGCAAACTTCGGTGGGACTCGATATAAAAAAGCGCTCCGACGCCAATATTATTGAAACTGTACGCGCTCTACGACGAGCTATTCCCGAGATAGAAAAAACTCTCCCCGAAGGTCTGCAGTTACATATTGCCTACGATAACTCCGAGCATATTGAAAACTCTGTTAACGATGTTTATCAAAATATCGGCATAGGCATTTTCTTTACTGCAGCAGTGTTATTACTTTTCTTGCGCAATCTACGCACCACCATTATAGCGGCTATTTCCATGCCTGTTTCAGTAATTTCCACTTTTACTTTTATGTACGCCAGTGGCTTTACTCTCAACATGGTGAGCTTAATGGCCTTGGGAATATCAGTGGGCTTGCTGGTGACAAACTCCATTGTGGTACTGGAAAACATTATCACTCATTTACGCCACGATGGCGGTGCCAAACGAGCTGCTGAAAAAGGTACAAATCAAGTAATGGTAGCGGTAATGGCTTCTACTCTTACCAATGTGGCGGTGTTTATACCCATTGCCTTTATGAGTTCCATGGTAGGTAAGGTCTTTAAGGAATTTGGTTTAACCATGGCCTACGCCACCTTTGTTTCCCTACTAATAAGCTTTACTTTAATTCCCATGATGGCCGCTTACATCATTAAGACCAAAAAAGAAGACTTAATAGAAGAGGAAGAAAAAGGTGTTTTTATAAAATTCAGAAACTTATATGAAAAGCTACTAGAATTCTCTTTAAGTGCCAAAGGCGCAGTAGTTCTCATAGCTATTGTAGGCTCCTTACTTGCTTCCTTAGCCGTGGTTGGCCCACTTTTAGGTAGTGAATTTGTCCCTAAATCCGATGAAGGCTTTTTTGATGTAACCATAGAGCTCTCCGATGCGACTCGCATCCATATCACTGAAGAAGTGGCTATAGAAATAGAAAATCGTGTTAAAAAAATCCCTGAAGTAGAAAGTATTTATACTACCGTGGGAAGTGGAGGCAGAATGTCTTCCATAGGTGGTGCAAATGCTGCCAGATTAGCGGTAAAGCTAGTACCTAAAAAAGACAGAAATCGTAGCACTGACGAAATCATCCTTGAACTTAGACCTTTATTGGCCGATATTCCCGATGCTGAAATTCGTATTAAAGCATCGAACTCTACCACTGGTGGTGGCGGTCAAGCTGACCTTGATGTACAAATTTTGGGAAGTAACTTAGATAGTTTAAGTGTTGCTGATTCTATCCTACAAGCAATCACCGGCCAAGTTCCTGGAGTAATTGATGTTTATAGTGATTGGACTGCAGGTAAACCTGAAATGGTTATGCGCCCCAAACGCTCCGCCATTGCTGATTTTGGTTTAGTGCCGGCCCAAGTTGCTGGGGTGCTACGCTCTTTAGTTCACGGAACAGAAAGTGGCATGTTACGCGCTTACGACGAAGAAACAGATATCTTTGTTAAACTTGATGAAAGCGACTACTTTGCCCGAGAAGACTTGTTATCTATCAATGTACAAACCCCCAGAGGACCGACCCCTATCTCAAACTTAGTAGAACAAACCCAAGAAAGTGGTCCTAGCCAAATCGCCCGTAAAAGAGGTTTGCGCATGGTGACAGTTAGCTCTAATGTGCTACCTGGATTTACCGCAGGAGAAGTACAGAGTCACATTGTTAAAGAGCTAGAAAGCACCCAATTGCCTGGGGATTGTTATGTGCACTTTGGTGGTGATGCCGAAATGATGGCCGATGCATTTTTAGACTTTACTGTGGCTATTATTATGGCAATTATATTAACATACATATTGCTCACGGCCATTTTAGAATCTTTCTGGCAACCGGTGCTTATTATGATGACCCTACCGCTGGGACTAATAGGAGTAATATGGTCTCTGTTTGTAACTGGCAAAGCTATTTCCATAGTTTCGCTCATGGCCATGGTTATGCTAGTGGGAGTGGTGGTGAACAACGCTATTCTGATACTAGACGAAAGTAACCAAATTCGACGCAATACCAATGCGGATATGCGTACATCTTTGATACAAGCAGGAAGAAACAAACTACGAGCTATAATTATGACTAATATCGCTGCAATTTGCTCTATGTTACCCTTGGCTTTAGGATTAGGCGATGGAGCAGAATTCCGTCAACCCATGGCCATTGCCACCATCGGTGGGCTAATAGTTTCGACTACCTTTACTGTGTTTTTAATTCCTACATTAGTTTGGATTCCAGGTGGTATTATCAATTACTTTAAAGCCAAAAAAACTTAATCTTTGCTTTAGTTTTAAAAAATTACCCTTTTGTGCTTGACATCAGGGGATTTTTCTCTATCTTAAAAAGCTTATGACTAAAACCTATCTTTTATATCCCAATTTTACAACTTTTATTTTTTTGTGGGTTTTAGGATTATTGTTATTGAGTTGTAGTCCCTCACTAAATGAACAAAATTCGCATTTACAAGCAAAGCTAGATTCTTTACAGTTCACAGAGCTCGCTTTACAAAGAACCTTGACTAAATATGGCGTTTACAAAGATGTATATGTAGAAGCTAACGAAGGGTTGTTTCAGACACTTAGTCGCACAGGTTTAGAAAACCTAGACATTATCAATATCATCAACGCAATTAAAGATTCTGTGGAATTATTTAAACTAAAGGTAGATGATCAATTTGTCGTGGGATTTCCCGCGCAGGATTCCTCTAAACCAAATTTTTTCCGTTATAAAGAACATGCTGCTCTTTACCACCAAGCATTGCTTAACCAAGATAAGCAATGGGAATATCAACGCATAGAGAAACCCACCACCATAAATTATCGTGTACATACAGGTAGTTTAGAAGCTGGCTCCACCCTCGATGGCATGCTGCGTGCAGCAGAGATTTCTTCTCGTATGGTGCAAGTGGTGAACGGCGTGCTTATGTGCAAAATCCCCTTTCGCACCCACGCTCAGCCTGGCGATACATTCAAAGTTCTTTTAGAAGAAAGGTGGTTTCAAGACAGTATATGGATTTCAGGTAAAGTGCTTTTTGCCGAATATGGTGGACGAGTGGCTGGGCATCATCAGGCTTTTTTGTACGAAGATGAAGATCCTAAATCCACATTTAACGCCCACTACACTCGCGATGGCGAAGCTTTGGTTTATTCTGGCTTACGCTATCCCTTAGATCGCATGCATATTACTTCTGGGTTTGGGCGGCGTTTACACCCAGTAACTGGCGTGCGCAGACTTCATAACGGGGTAGATTATTCCGCTCGCGTAGGCACGCCTGTATATGCCGTAGCCGAAGGCGTGGTTACTGTTTCAGGTTATGATAATTTAAGCGGCAATAAAATTGCCATTAGACATAAAGACAATAGTTCTAGTTGGTATTTGCATTTACATCGAAGATCAGTTCGCAATGGCCAAAGAGTGCAAGCGCGCCAAGTTATCGGCACTACTGGAGCCAGTGGCAGGGTTACTGGTCCTCACTTACATTTTGGATTTAAAGATGAGCGCGGGCGCTGGATAAACCCCGAATTAAAGCGTATGATAGCCACACCAAAACTTCAAGGTGAAAGGCTAGAGAAGCTCAAGTCGCAGATCCAAAGCATTAATGATATACTAAATAAAGCAGAAAGCATTGACACATAAGGCTGATGGTTGTAAATTAATTATAAGGTTTTGAATGAGAAAATTACTTTTACCCTTTGTTATTATATTAGTCGGCACTGGTTGGTTACTTACTTCTTTAGGTTTTTTACCTGGCGTTCATTGGGGGCTCCCCGCTGTTTTAGGCTTTCTAGGCACAGCTGTTTTAGTTATAGATACAATTTCTCGCTTTACATTTATTGTGGGCTTAACCATGATAGCGGCTGGCATTTTCAGAGTATTGCAACAGGCACAGTATTTACCCCAAGACACGGTTTTACCGCTAACATTGCTGACTTTAGGGCTTTTATGGATACTTTCATATATTCTAATCAAAAGAATACCCACGCCCAAAGAGAGAGCTAAAGCATTACAAAAGTCTATTAGCAGAAATGAGCCCAACAATTCCTAAGTTAATCGGAGCCATAGAAGGCGGTGGCACTAAATTCGTCTGTGCGGTGGGAACCGATGCCCTAAATATTAGCCATTCTACTACCATTCCCACTACTACTCCCCAAGAAACATTGCAAAAATGCTTGGACTTTTTTCTCCCTTTTAAAAAAGATTTAATTTCTTTGGGTATAGGCTGTTTTGGTCCCATAGATTTGAAGCCAACTTCCCCCACTTATGGCCATATTTTAAACACGCCTAAAAAGCACTGGTCCCAAAGCGATGTGGTGGGTTATTTTTCTCGAAAACTTGGTGTCCC
>JAAZFC010000068.1 GCA_012511955.1 Fibrobacter sp.
CATCAATGCTCGCTCGTAGCTCATTGATTTTGGCCACGGTAGTTTTAATTTCCTGATTGAGCACCTTAATATCTATCACTTCTCGGGTATCTTTAAACTCCACATAGGAGCTCACCGAAAGGTTATAATCGTTTTCGGCGATTTCTGTGTTATCCACGCTTATGGCAACATATTTCTCATCTTTTTTGCTATCAAAAAGTTCCATGATTTTTTCAATATGCTCACTTTCAAGCACATTGTTATTGGTAACTTTGGTGAAAAAGTCTTCGCCACTGGCATCGATAAACTGGGTTTTATTCTCTGTTTTATGCTTGGAAAGCACCAGCACATTTACCGCAATGGAAGTCCCAAAAAACAAGTTCGGCGCCAAAGCAATTATGGTTTCTACATAGTTATTATCTATCAAATATTGCCGGATTTTTTGCTCTGCTCCTCCCCGATAAAACACCCCGGGAAAGCTAACAATGGCTGCTCTGCCTTTGCTAGAAAGGTGATTCAGCGCATGCAGCACAAAAGCAAAATCAGCCCGAGATCTAGGCGCTAAAACCCCTGCCGGAGCAAATCTTTCGTCATTTATCAAGGTCGGATCTTGATTTCCTACCCATTTCACTGAATAGGGCGGATTAGAAACGATGGCATCAAAGGGCTTTTCGTCAATATGCAAGGGTTTGAGCAGGGTATCGCCTAGTTTAATGTCGAATTTATCGTAGTTTATGTTGTGCAAAAACATATTCATCCGCGCCAAGTTATAGGTGGTATGATTGATTTCTTGCCCGTAAAAACCTTCTTCGATAATATGATTGTCAAAGTGCTTTTTGGCTTGCAAAAGTAGCGATCCCGAACCTGCGGCGGGGTCGTATATCTTATTTACCGATTCTTGTTTGTGCATGGCCAACCGCGCAATAAGCTTGGACACACTTTGCGGGGTAAAAAACTCGCCGCCAGATTTTCCAGCATTGGCGGCATAGTTAGAAATCAGAAATTCGTAAGCATCGCCAAACAGGTCTATTTGATTGTCTTCAAAATTCCCAAAATTAAGTTCTCCCACGCCTTTGAGTACCGCAGTTAAACGCTTGTTTTTGTCTTCAACGGTGTTGCCCAAGCGGGTGCTGGTGGTGTCAAAATCCGCAAATAAGCCTTTAATGTCATCTTCTGAGGGATAGCCGCTGGCTGAGCCTTCAATGGCATCGAAAATGCTTTTTAAATCGGTGTTCAAATCGCTATTGTTATGGGCATTTTTTACCACATTGGCAAATAATTGACTGGGATAGATAAAGTAGCCCCTAGTTTTAATGGCATCATCTTTTATTTCGGGAGTAATTACTTCGTCAGGCAAAGCTGCGTAATCGGTGCTTTCGTCATTAAAATGGTTGCAAAAGTTTTCACTGATAAAGCGGTAAAACAGTGCGCCCAGCACAAACTGCTTAAAATCCCAGCCATCTACGGAACCCCGAACTTCGTTGGCTATTTTCCAAATTTTTGCTTGTAATTCAGCTCTTTGCGTGGCACTGGTCATGTAATTTAATCCTCAATAAGTTGCGTTTTTTGCTTGTATTCGCCGTTTTGCACTGGCGACAGCTTAAATTAATCTAGCAAAACAGGTGTTTTTGTGGTATATTATTTTTAGAGAATGAGAATTTTACAACAGCTAGTTACTCTCATCCATAACCATTAACTACCCCACCCGTTCTTTCAATGCCAGGGTCATAACCGAACCAGCCACAAAGGGAAAGGTCAGTTGAGGTAAGGCAAAGTTTTGCATCAATGCACCCACAAATAGTGCTAAAGCCACTGCGGCACCAGCCCAAATAAAATCCATACGGCGTTTACCGGCAAAAGTTATGGCGCACAAAACTGCATTGAAGCCCCACAATCCCTGCCCCACGGCCAGCATATCAGCTCCCACCCACAACGCCACCACACTGGCTAAAGTTCCTCCGGCCAAGCCAAAAATCGCTGTTTGCAGGTTGCTGCTACCCACCCCCGCCAAAAAAAGCAAACCAGCCAAAGCCGAGCCCTGAAATATCACTTGCCCATAGCTTAGCAAAGGAAAGTACAGCAACTCTTTTACCAAAGGATCAGCACCGCCTCCTTGCATTAATTCGGGCCACCAAGTATGCGCCACCCACCATATTCCCCAGGTTACCAACACAAAAGGCAGGGTAAAAACCGCGACTTCTATTTTCGCAAAAAACCGCTGAATGGCAGCCGCCAACACCGCTCCCACCACAATCACCAGGGGCAAATACCACGCTGGTTGCAAAAAAAGCACCACCGCCACCCCCACCAATGCAGGGCTAAAGCCAAAAAAGCCTTTTTTCAATAAATCCCGAGGATATTTTAACTTATAAGCCCACAAATTCGCAGCCAGCACGGCCAAAGCGCCCCCCGCAGCCATCGTAGGCGAAGCCACAGTTATTCCCAACACAAAAAACAGCCCTGTTAAGCCACTGGCTTGGAGCATAATTTGCCCAAAACTACGGAAAAATATGACTACGGCTTCTTTAATGCGTTTCATAGCATAATGATAGCTTTATAAGCTAATTTTAGTCTATGAGTTTATTAGAAGTTAAAGATTTGCGCTTGAGTTTTAGCGGTCCACCTTTGTTTGACAACGCTGCTTTTAATATTGCAGAACGGGAGTGCGTGTGCCTAATGGGGCGCAATGGCTGTGGCAAAACTACTTTGCTCAAAATCTTAGCAGGGGAGGCTTCCGCCGATAGCATAGAAATCATCAAAAGCCCTCATACCCATATCGCCTATTTACCCCAAGAAGTACCCACAGATTTGCGCGGGGAAGTTTTTGCGGTGGTTTCCCAAGGCTTGCGTTCTGGTTTAGAAAGCTACGAGGGCGAGGTGTTGGTGCATACTGCCATCAGTCGGGTGGAACTGGAACCCACAGACTTGTGTGAAAATCTTTCCGGTGGGCAAAAACGGCGAGCTTTGCTAGCACGCGCTTTGGTGAGCCAGCCAGATTTGCTTTTACTAGACGAACCCACCAACCACTTGGATATTCCCTCCATTGACTGGCTGGAAAACTTTGTGAAACGCTTGGATTGTGCGGTGCTTTTTGTGTCCCACGACCGCGCTTTTGTGCGCAATATGGCCACGCGCATTTTGGAGCTAGATCGCGGGCAAATCAGCTCTTGGGATGCCAGCTACGATCGCTACTTAGAACTGCGGGAAGCTCGTTTGGAAGCCGAAGAGCGACAAAATGCACTTTTTGACAAGAAGTTAGCCGCCGAAGAAGTCTGGATTCGCCAGGGAATCAAAGCGCGCCGTACCCGCAACGAGGGCCGTGTGCGAGCCTTGCAAAAGCTGCGCCAAGAACGCAGTGAGCGCCGCGAGCGTCAAGGGCAGGTTAAAATGCGG
>JAAZFC010000069.1 GCA_012511955.1 Fibrobacter sp.
GAATTAATTGGCTTAAACGGTCAAGTAGTTGCCAAAGGTGTAGTAAACGCTGCTAAAAACACTGTGAACTTGAATAAAGCAGGTAACGGTGTATATATCCTACGCGCTACTTCTAAAGACATTAACTTCTCTAAAATGTTAACCATCAATTAATATTTACCGAAGTTCTTAAAAAAGAGGATGCTTTGCATCCTCTTTTTTGTCTTTGGTTAACACTTTTTAGTTTAAAATCTTATATATTGAAAGAAGATTAATTTTTAAAGGAATTTTTATGTCAAAAATACTAATGACTTTGGTCTATTTCTGTTTTTTTCTTTTTAGCTGTGGAAGCTAAAAAAACGATAATCCAGTAGTACCAGATGACCCTTGCATAGAAAACCCAGAGTTATGTATAACACCCGATCCTAATCCTGAACCTCAACTCCCACCTGCAGTTGAAAGCAGTTTACATGGAGTTTTGCCCCCCAACGGCAACCCTGATTTTGCCACAAATATTTATAACAACTGGAAGGAACGCTATATTATTTATCATAGCCAAGAAGCTAGTGCCAATGATTTGCCAGGAGCTGAAAATGCAGCCAGAGTTATGTGGGATAGTCGTCCTTTTACAGTTTCTGAAGGCATAGGTTATGGAATGCTAAATGCTTTTTTTGCAGGGGATTATGATTTAGTAAATCAATTATTTCACTATAGCGTAATAATGAGGCAAGACGGCTTGCGTTTAATGCCTTGGAAAACAAGATATTTCCAAAAAGCAGAAGATAGAACTTCAGCCACAGATGCAGACTTAGATATTGCCACAGCTTTAGTGCTTTTATATGCCGTAACTGGAAATGAACAGTTTAAGGCTTCTGCTTTAGAAGTTATTGAAGATATTTGGACCTGGGAAATATTACCTGCTAACTTAATGATTAGACCTGCCAATGCAGGTTTTGGCGGACAACACAATTTAAGTTACTTTGCTCCCATAGCTCTGCGATTATTCGCTTGGGTTGATCCCGCTCACGACTGGATGGGTGTATTAAATGTGGGTTATGAATACATGGCATTAGTACAGTCTAGAGGAAATGGTCTGGTGGCAGACTGGACATCCACAGATGGTTATCCTGTGGTTCCTGCTAACAACGCACAAAGCACAAATTATAATCGCTTTGGAATGGAGTCTTTGCGAGTACCTTGGCGTTTAGCTTGGGATTATCACTGGACAGGAGAGCCCCGTGCTAAAGCTATTCTCGATCAGATGTCTAATTATATAGTTACGACTACAGGCGGTGATCCAAGTCAAGCAAGGAAAAGCTATCCTTACGAATTAAATGATGCCTCTGAGCCTGATAATTTGTGGAATTCCCACACTAAAATCCATGTTGGCGCAGTGGGTACCGTATGCGCAATGAATTTTACCAACCCAGATCAATTGGTGTTTATGGACCAATGTACTGCTATACTAAATACTAATATGAATACATTGATAGATTACTATCCAGATATTTTGCAAGTGATATATTCTCAATTATTAAATGGGCTATATCAAAAGCCCCCAGCTATTCCTTTTTAGTGTTTACTTAAGAAACCGCAAATGAAATCATTTGCGGTTTATATTTTGGGTTTGGATATACCTTAGTATAAGAGGAAATTATGAAGTTTATTTTATTTATTGCTTTGTTAGTAAACTTAGCATTAGCAACACCTGTCCAAACCCATGGAGCACTTAAAGTTCAGAATGGTGAAATTGTAAATAAAAATGGTCAGCCACCCCAACTTAGGGGCATGAGCCTTTTTTGGGATATTTGGAATGAAGGTTCAACTTTTTACAACTCTACGACTATTAACCATTTAGCTGATACTTGGAAAGTTAGTGTGGTGCGTGCAGCTATTGGTGGTGGTAGTGTACAAAATGCTAAAACTATTATTGATGCAGCCATTGCCAATGGGATTTATGTGATTGTGGATTGGCATAAGCATGGCATTGAAACAGAGCCAGCGAAAAACTTTTTTAGAGAAATTTCGTCCTATGTAAAAAACAATCATAATAACGCACCCAATGTGATTTACGAAATATTTAATGAGCCTATTGAGCAAAATTGGAGTCAAATTAAACAATATGCCGAGCAGGTTATACCGGTGATTAGAGCTAATAGCCCTGATCACATAATTGTGGTGGGAACTCCTCGCTACAGTTCAGTTATTACCGCTCCCATCGGTGGTAAAAATGATAATCAACAAGGTGATATAAGGTTTGATGTCAAAGATGATTTTGTAAAGGGTTCTAACTTTGCCTATGGTTTCCACTTTTATGCTTCAGAGGCTGGGCATAAACGCTACCAGGCATTGGTTACTAAAGCTATGTGCAATAAGGTGCCTATTTTTATCACAGAGTGGGGTATTAGCGATGCCAGTGGAGATGGTGCTTACGATTGGAACTTAATTAAAGATTGGGTAAGTTATGTGGAGAGCGCCAAACTAAGTTCGGCAGCGTGGTCCATAGCTAATAAAAATGAGAGCTCTGCAGCCATGCAACCTGGTTCAGGAGCAAATGATGTAGGAAACTCAGGCCGTTGGAGTGAATCCGGGAGGTATTTGCAAAGTCTAATTTCAAAGCTAAATCAAGGGCAAAAGCATGAAGATGTTGTTATTAGAAACATTTCCTGTGAAACAGGTGGCACAGTTATAGAAAGAGATGAAGGTGGGGGCACAACCAACGATTTAATTCAAGCTGAGGACTTTCTAGAAAGTAGCAATGTTACTGTGCGCGACGAAAGCGGAGCTGGGGGAGGGAAAATTGTCAGTTCTATTAATAGTAGCTCCCTACTAACCTACTGGATTGAAACAGAAAAAGAAGCACCTTATACTATGTTACTCAAATTACGGCCTCAAAATTCAGGTGGAACCATCAATTGGTCTATTGGTGCAATGGAGGGAAGTTGGAATTTTCCAGATTCCATAGCATCAAATAATTGGGTTAATTTTAGAATCCCGGTTCAATTGCCTCAAGGTCGTGATAATATGACCTTAAGCTTCAGTGGATTCAATGACAATTTAGATTTTGATTTATTTAGTTTTATGTCGCAAAGTCAAAGAGATAGTATTAACTTTGGTTTTTTAGTTGAAGATGAAGATGGTAATTTGATTCTAGTACCAACTAAAGATAGAAAGCTTAGTTATTCTGCATTTAGTTTGCAGAATGCTGCTGATGGCTTGTGGATAAAACAACATGGTGCCTGGGATAGAGTTGAATTGGTTTCTTTGCAAGGTCAGGTTTTATACAATTTGAATCTAGATCAAAACAATACTTTAATTCCCCGTTCCAATTTGCCAAAATCCACATTTATAATTGTGCTAAAAAATGCACAGCTAAAAAGTCGCAGCCAGTTGGTGCATCCCTTAAAATAATGGAGTAATTGTGAGAAAAATTAAGATTTTATTATTGTTGGTAGTTAGTTTAGCAAGTTTTGGAATAGCTCAGCCTGCCGGTTCTCCAGTAGCTAAATATGGGCAATTAAAAGTTTCTGGCAACAAAATAAAAGATAAAAACAATAACGATGTACAACTACGAGGCATGAGCTTCTTTTGGGGCAATAGTAAATTTTATGGCTATATGTTTTGGAACAAAGATGTTTTAAACTGGCTCATAAACGATTGGGCAGTGGATGTTATTAGGATACCATTACCAGCTTATGATAAAGATGTAAATACAGGATTTTATTGGCAAAATTCATCTGCAGCCCACAGAAGGAATGCAGAAGTTTTGATTGATGCTGCCATAGAGCAGGGAGTTTATGTGGTTCTAGATTGGCATGCGCATCACCAAGGAAGGGGAGCTAAAGACAGTGCCAAAGCTGTTTTTAGAGATTTTTCCAAGAAATATGGCTCTAAGCCCAATATGATATATGAACTATACAATGAACCCATCAACGATAGTTGGAGTCAGATAAGAAGTTATGCCAATGAGATTGTACCCGTAATAAGAGCTAACGATGCAAATAATATTATTCTAGTGGGAACACCTTTTTATTCACAAAACTTAAATCAAGTGGTTGGTAACACTGTAAATGGCACCAACATCGGCTATGTATTGCATTTTTATGCCATGGAGCATGGAGGGAATTTACAAGGCAATGCCCAAGCTTTGTTAAATGCAAATCAAATGGTTTTTGTAACCGAATGGGGAACCACAATGGCTGATGGTGGTGAGAATGGGCAGTGGAGTGCAAGTCAAAGTGATGTATGGCTAAATTGGATGGATCAGCGAAAAATTAGTTGGTGTAATTGGTCTGTTACCTATAAAGATGAAGCCAGTGCCATACTAAAGCATACAACTAGTGAGGATAAGGTACATTTTGGAGGTTGGGATGAAAGCGATTTAACTCCATCAGGCAAGTTTATCAGATGTAAATTGCGCCAAGCGGCAGGCAAAAACTGTAATTTTGATACTCCAAAATCTTCATCAAGCGCAGAAGAAGTTAGTTCAAGTTCAGCTGAACCTGGTACCGGTGAATTACAAATAATTCCAGGCAAGCTTGAGCCTGAACAATATGCTATGGCTTTAGGGGCGCGAGTTGGTGGGGCTGGCAGGGATGATTCTGACCCATTACCCGAAGCGGATCGTAAAGCTTTATCATTTATTACTAATGGAACATGGGCTGAATACAATGTATTTATTTCAGAAACAGCTAGCTACGATACAGCTATGAGTATTGCAGGAATCCGTGATGCCAATGTAAAGGCATCCATTGATGGTTCAGCTATTGGCACATTTACCATAAAAAACAATGGTAAAAGTGCAATTTTTGATCAAATTCAAAATGTAGCCAAATTGAATTTGCCCAAAGGGCATCATACCTTACGCTTTGACTTTTCCCGCGACGATGTTTTAAGTATGCCTAGCATAAGTTGGATGGAGTTTACATCTCCTGGAGTAGTTCCTAAAGAACCAACTTTTGTTCGTCAAATAGCTGTTAAAGCTAACCACAGTTGGATGTTCAGTCATGGCAACCTGGCTATTAATAATAATTACAAGCATAATTTAGATGTAATCGTGTCAAATATTATGGGGGCTCAATTGGCTAAATTTCAGCTTAGTCCTGGTAACCATAAGCTCGACTTAAGTGCTTGGTCAGGCTTGCATATAGTTAGCCTAAAACACGGTGCTAAGACCATCGCTACCAGTAAAATTGTACTTGCTAAATAGCGTTCAATAGTTTTTAAACAATCTCTTTTCGTTAAGAATAAGCCAGAGCCACAAACTCTGGCTTTATTTTTCCAGTTCCCTAAGAGCTTTTTGCAGTTCGGGAATAATTTTTTCTTTAACTTTATCAAAGCAGAGTATTTGTTTGAGTATGGCATCTTGGCGATGCTTTTGAGCATGTTTTTGGATCCATTCTTTCACTGCGAAATGCCTGGCTTGGGGGGTGTCTTCTACCCCTTGTAGTTCCACAGAGCTTTCTATAAATTCCCTTTGGGTTTTCATATATAGACCCATATCAAAGGGAATATTGCTGTGCAAAATAAACAGCTTTAAGATAATCTCAAAGTTTTCTTCACCAACCAGTGGGGCTGTCCTGTCCACAAATTGTTTTAAATCACTGATATTACGCTTGAAAAAAGGCAAAGCGCATTCAGCGACTTTGTCATAATCTCCGCGATTAAACGCATCTTCAAATTGTTTTTGCCAAGAACTCATGGAAATAAAATAATCATTTTTTTGTTTTCTGTAAGCGCCGCACTAGAAAAGAAAGTTCATTACAGGAAAAAGGCATATTTATTTCACAGTTTTTTAGGCCAGGATGCAATATTTCGGCGTTTTGGCTCTTTTGATTGGTTAAATTTGTTACTGTAAAATATTTATTACCTTCGGGGGAAAACAGTTCTAAGTTGTCTCCTAAGCTAATGCGATTGCGTACATCGATGGTGGCGATGCCTTTTTCGCTATTATATTTCGTGATTTTCGCCGCAACTTCTGCGTGGGCTTGAATGTCCTTAGCTGCGCTTAAATTTTGGGGAATAGGGTCTTGGGAAGTGTAAAAACCGCTCATTAAACCGCGATTTTCTGTGTCAAATACTGCTTGCATAGCTTCGGCAGGAATTTTTTCACCTTTGGCAATGGCATCTAGGGCTAAGCGATAAGCTTGTACACTTTTCGCCAAATAATACGGCGATTTGGTTCGCCCTTCAATTTTCACCGAAGCAACGCCAATTTTTACCAAGTCCTCTAATACTGGCAAGGCGCACAAATCCCGAGAATTCATAAAATAAGTGCCGTGCTGATCTTCTTCCACCACAATCACCCCTTCTTGGGTAGATTCCGCCGCTTTGCTAATGGGGTTATCATTTTCTATGGGGTGCAACTCCACCGCAGCGGGCTTGACTTCCCAGGGAAAGCGACAGGCGTTGTTGCAATTGCCTTGGTTAGCATCTCGGTAGCTCAAATAGTTCGAAAGCATACAGCGTCCAGAACTGGCCATGCACACTGCACCATGCACAAAAACTTCGATTTCCAAGGGAAAAGTCTTTTCTATAATCTCTTCCACTTCTCGCAGTTTGAGTTCCCGAGTTAAAATCACCCTGTTTATGCCCAAATCATGCCAAAATTTGGCGCTAATATAGTTCACCGTATTGGCTTGCACCGATAAATGCACCTCTGTTTCCGGAAACTCCGTGCGCACCCAGTGAATCATTCCCGGATCGGACATAATCAATGCATGGGGTTCCAAAGCAATGATTTCTGCCAGGGATTTTTGAAAAGCTAGGACCTTGTTGTTGTGGGGAACCGTATTCGAAGCCAAGTAAAAAAGCTTTTCTCGTTCGCGACAATATTCTATGGCTCTAGCCAAATCTTCCACTGTTTTAAAGCCGTTTTCACGACCTCGTAGCGAAAATTGGGGCTGACCAGCATATACCGCATCGGCCCCGTAGGCTAAAGCCACTTGCAACTTTTCCATATCTCCCGCAGGAGCTAGCAGTTCAGGTGTTTTCATAAGTAAAATGTAGCATTATGGGTTGAAAATCTTGTAATTCTGTGGGGAATTACCCACTTGGAGTAGATAAATTCCAGCTTTGTGATTAGTGAGATTAACTTCGCCGCTTAAGCTATGTTCCACAATTCGTCCTTGCACATTACGCAGGGTCAAGCTTTGCTTGCTGGTAATCATATTTTGTTGTCTTTGCCAGCTATAAGTAATGCTTGGTTTTGGTGCTAATTTAGTGGGCTTATTAAAATCACTTCTTTCGGAGCAACTGGTGTTTACACTGCCGGGCTCTTGACCGTAAATAATACCTCTTCCGCTTCCTGAAATATATATGCGAGAATATATGCAGGGGTCAGCACCAATTCTATCTACACCGCCAAATTGATGATTATCGTCATTTACTCGCGTCCAGCTAGTGCCATTGTCATCGCTGCGGAAAACACCTTGGGTGCCATCATTGGCCATTCCCACCAAATATATGGCAAAATCTTCGGTTTTTCCTTTGCCAAAAGCTACCTGTCTGCCGTATAAAAATCCATTTACATCTTTAAAACTAGCCCCGCCATCTGTGGAGCGCAGCACTTTTCCATCGCCAAACCATAAGCCGCCTTTAAAGTTATCTGACCAACTGCAGCCTTCGGCACAAGCATAAATATTTGCCCCTTGGGTAACCCACAATTCGCCTTCTTGGGCGGGGGAGCTAAATAAATTCATATTGCCATAAGCCCAGTCGTCCACTTGGGCTAAATCGCTATTAATCACTGCCCAGTTAATCCCTTTATCACTGCTTTGGTACAGTTTTCCGCTACCGGCGTTGTATAAATAAAACACATTGGCGTTAATTTTATCGGCCACAGGTCTAAACCCACTTAGTTCAATGGCGGTATTGCTCGCAGCCTGCCAGGTTTTCCCTTGATCTGTGGAATAGTGCATACCACTGTTGGCCATATTCCAAACAATGGTGGAAGCATCTGCTGAAATAGCGATAAAGTTGTTTTCGCCCGAACCACTAGCATCGGGATGGCTGGCGAAGTTTGTCCAATTTAAGCCACCATCGTCGGAATAAGCTCCTAAGCCGTGGTTAGAATTTTTGTGCACACGCACCATTATTTCTGGTTGATTTTGCGCCCAGGCCAAGTCATAATTTGTACCTGCTTCGCTTTTGCTATCGCTTAACTTGTGCCTTGACAATGGAGGCGTGTCTAAATTGCTATGATAAAATCCATCCACATCTCCCACCACGCTAACCAAAGGTGCGCCTTTGGGGGTACTGGCTAGGCCTAAAGGTACAGTTTCTTCTATGCCGGTGCTGGTGTAAATCCATGTAGGATTTTCTGCTTTCGCATCAAAAGTGCTCCACATTCCATATCCCGTGCCAAAAGTAACATGATTTCCATCGAAGGGGTTGATAGCCAAAGCAGACATCCAGTGGGGGTTGCTAGAAGCGGCGTTATAAGCAGAATTTGCGTCAAAAACTCCATGGGCCACAATATCTTTCCAAGTGGCTCCGCCATCGACGCTCATGTAAATACCTTCGTGAGATTTAAAGCTCGCACCATCTATGGGACCACCGTTTCCGCCCCAAGTTCCCACGGTGCTTACCACTATTTGTTGAGCATCTTGAGGGTTTACGCTTATTCCCAAAAAACCATTATAATCTTGGGGCATATCAATTTCAGCTGCGGTTTTATTGTCTAAATCGCATTTGTAAACAGCGCCACCGCCGGCACTATTTTGATCCAAGGGATTGGAAGAATTAACGGTGAGCCAAAGTTCGTTGTTGGTGGGATTGTAGCTCATTTGATACACTGTTTGGCTGAAACTGCCTAATTGCGTCCAATTTTGTCCATCATTGCTATAAAATACACCACCGCCATAAGGAGCCGCGTAAATATTGCCGTTTTTATCGAATTGCACCGCGCTTACCCCTGAACTGGTGCTGAAATAATCGACGCTTTCCCAGTTGCTACCTTTATTTGTGCTTTTGAGCAATCCGTTTTGGCTGGTGCCTAAATATATGGTTTGACCTTTTGCTGCAATGCGATTACCAGTGCCTCGTCCTGTGCCATTGCCCGCCAAGCAGAGTGAGCCGGAGCTTGTAACTTTGCTGTTGTCGGTTCCAGAAACTGTGTTCGTGTTCAATGGAAGCTTTTCCCATGTTTTGCCACGGTCGCTGGAGCGTAAAAAAGAAGCCTCTCCACACCAAGCGAGGTCGGTGTACAATCCGCCGGTGGAATACACCACTTCAGGATTGTCCGGATCCAAGCCAATGGCCATGGAACCCATATCGTTGCCATCATTAAAAGCATCGTTAAGAGCAATCCAAGAGTGATCGGAGCTGTTGTATTTATAAGCGCCACCCACATCGGTGCGTATATACGCTAGATTTTCGGTGGAAGGATGAAACTGTACCCCATGGACATAACCGCCGCCACGAATTTGCACGCTATGCCATTCATAAGCGCCGTGGGATAGGGAAACGGTCAAAAAAGCAAATAAAAACCTTATCATAACATCTCCTCGATGTTACCCTTAACCCTATGTTTGACTTACTTAAAATAAATATAATCATTATTTTGTGGAGAGCAAAAAAAATAAAAAAGCCGCCCAAAGGCGGCTAGGCTATCTTTTCAAAGTTTTATCTTAGCACTTGCTGTAACCACAACTGTGGCACATAATACAGCCTTCAGTAAAGGTGAGAATCCCTTCGCATTCGGGGCATTTAACTTTGTAAGCAGCTTGCTGGGAGTCGGCGTTAGAAGGTGTGCTTAAGGTCAAGACTTGGGCGCCATTGGAGCCATCATCTTTAAGGCTTACTGTGGAAAAATCTACTTTTCCCATAAGAATCTCGTCTAAACCATACATATCCTTGGCGATTTTGTATTTATGCAAAGTTTTGCCCAAAGCATCGGCCAGAGACATTACGCGACCATCGCGAGTGGGTACAGACATGTGGGAACCAATGCCTTCGAGCTGATCGATGATATCGGAAATAGAACCACCTAAGCGCAAATACAATGAAGTTAGACGAGATATAGCTTCTAAATCCGAAGCGGCTACATCGCCAGCTTTACCCAGTTGAGCAAAGACTTCTAGTTCTCTGTTGTGCATAGGGTCCACGGTTAGAGTTACATGCATGTGTCCAAAAGGAGTGGCTTGGCGTATGCGCACTGCCGATAATATGTTGGGGGTACGCATGGGTTTGCGAGGTACAAAATCTTCGGGATTGCGTTTGACAGGAAGACTTGCTTCGGCGGGTTTTTCTTTTTTGGTTAAAGTCATGGGTTGCATGGTGCGGCAGCCGTCGCGATATACGGTGATGCCTTTGCAATTCAAATCCCATGCTTGCATATAAACTTCTTCCACCAAGGCTCGATCCGCATCGTGGGGTAAGTTAATGGTTTTAGATATGGAAGAATCGCAATGCTTTTGGAAAGCGCCTTGCATGCGCACATGCCAAATCGGGGCAATGTCGTGGGAGCATACGAAAATATCGCGTATATCTTGGGGAATACTATCAATATGGGCAATGCTGCCTTCTTCGGCGATGCGTTCCATGAGTTCTTGGCTATAAAAACCGCGGTCTTTGGCGATTTTTTCAAAATAGGGGTTAATTTCCACAAGTTTTTGTCCGTCTAGTACTTGCCGTACAAAAGCCAAGCTAAATAGTGGCTCAATTCCGCCTGAGCAGTTGGCTATAATGGAAATAGTTCCGGTGGGAGCCACGGTGGTGGCGGCGGAATTTCGCATGGGGCGCTGATGTTTGGTGTCCCAAATGCTACCTTCCCAAGAGGGGAAGTTTCCTCTCACCTTGGCCAGTTCTTCAGAAGCATTGTGAGCTTCGTCGTTGATACACTTCATCACTTTGGCACCAAATTCTACCCCTGCCTCGCTATTGTAAGGGATTTCCAATTTGAATAACGCATCGGCAAAGCCCATGATTCCCAAACCGATTTTGCGGTTTTGGTAGCACATTTCTTCGATTTCGGTGAGGGGATAGCGGTTTGCTTCGATCACATTATCCAAAAAGCGGGTGGAAATATGCACGCATTCTTTGAGAGCTTCCCAGTCGTAGCTGATTTCGCCATCTATTTTTTGCACAAAGTGCGCGACATTTATGGAGCCTAAATTACAAGCTTCGTAGGGCAACAAAGGCTGTTCGCCACAAGGGTTAGTGGCTTCGATTTCGCCAATATGGGGGGTGGGGTTGGCTTTGTTGATGTTATCTATGAAAATCAAGCCAGGTTCGCCGGTGCGCCATGCGCAATCCACAATAACCGCAAAGACTTCTCGGCGTGTCCATACTTCTACTCTTTCAGCTTCGGGTTTGTTTTGGTAGTCTTCTAAGCTTATTAGTTTAGAAATATCGTATTCCCCAGGTACAATGCTTTTAGGCAAGACATATTGCACATCGGTGCGAAAGTTGGTCACAATATGGGCGTCGTCGGGGGCGGCTTTATAAGCTTCCATCCATTCGTTAGTCACTTTGATGGAAATATTAAAGTTGGTAAAAGCGCTTAAATCTTGTTTGGCGTAAATGAAAGTGATGATGTCGGGGTGGGTGATAGACATCATACCCATATTGGCGCCTCTGCGGAAAGCTCCTTGCTGAATAGCGTTGGTGGCTTCGGAAAGCACTTTCCAAAAGCTAATGGGACCAGAAGTGGTTCCACCGCTCGAATGAATATAGTCGCCATTGGGGCGCAATTTGTCAAAAGAAAATCCTGTGCCGCCCCCCGCTTTTTGGATCATGGCGGTGGCTTTTACGGTGCTAAAAATATCGTCGATGGAATCTTCCAAGGGAAGTACAAAACAGGCTGAAAGCATGCCCATTTCTCTGCCAGCGTTCATTAAGGTGGGGCTGTTGGGCATAAAATGTCCCTTGGCCATAATTTCATAAAACTTGCGACTTACTTCTTCTATTTCTGCGGGGTCAGTGCCATATTTTGTTTCCACAGCTGAAATAGCCTGGGCTACTCGTATAAAAAGTTCTTGGGGGCTTTCTAAAAATTCTCCTTTTTCATTTTTGCGTAAATACCGGGCCTGTAAAACTCTTTCAGCGTTTTCAGTTAAGTTAGTTTCAATTAAAGTTGTGCTTTTACTCATTTTCCTATCCTTTTTCTCTAAACTGTTAATCCACAGTATGTTAACAGCTTTTACTCACGAACCCAACATATAGTTGTTAGGGGGGCTTTGTTATACCACATATAGAATTTCAGCAAATTAAAATAGCTTATCTCTTATTTATTTAAAGACTAAAATCTCAAATATTTTGATCAATGCCTTTTAAAGCTTAATTTCGCAGTTTTTGCAGGAAATTACTATATTAGAATGGTTGTTCTTTAATTGAGGTGGTACTTATGAATACATTTTTTAGAGTTGCTATAGGGGTGGTTTTAGGAGCGGTGGCTGGTTTTGTATATCATAAAACCATTGGCTGTAGCACGGGATCTTGTCCTATTACAGCTAATCCTTGGAGTTCCATGGCTTATGGAGCTGTTTTTGGTGCCGTAATCACAGGAATAAAATAAAATCTGGAGCGAACTGAAGCAAAATCTGCCTTTATTGTACAAAAAAAAGCCACCCCAAAGGGTGGCTTAAATTTTGAAATGACCTAAGTTAAGCTTAGCCAAACACAGCGAGTAATATACCTGCTGCCACTCCAGAACCAATCACACCAGCCACATTGGGGCCCATGGCGTGCATTAGTAAAAAGTTCTGTGGATCAGCTTCGGCACCTACATTTTGAGATACACGAGCTGCCATGGGTACAGCAGAAACTCCTGCGGAGCCAATTAAGGGGTTGACTTTTTCTTTGCTAAATACATTCATGATTTTAGCCATAATCACACCACTGGCTGTTCCCACCATAAAGGCTATACAGCCAATCACAATGATTCCTAGAGTTTCTAAGTTCAAGAAAGCTTGGGCGCTGAGTTTTGAGCCTACAGCTAAGCCTAAAAAGATGGTTACAATGTTCATTAAAGCGTTTTGAGCGGTATCGCTAAGTCTATCAACTACAGCACATTCCTTCATTAGATTACCCAAAGAGAACATACCCACCAAAGGCACCGCCGAAGGTAAAAGTATGGCTACCAATAGGGTTAATAGTATGGGGAATACAATTTTTTCAGTTTTAGATACAGTGCGTAATTGACGCATACGAATTTTGCGTTCTTCGGGGGTGGTGAGCAACTTCATTATGGGAGGCTGAATCAAAGGAACCAAAGCCATATACGAATATGCAGCCACAGCAATAGACCCTAGTAATCGAGGAGAAAGCTGCGATGCCAAGTAAATAGCTGTGGGACCATCGGCACCACCAATAATGGCGATGGAAGCGGCGTCTTCAAAGGAATAGTTGATGCCTGGAATTAGTGAAGAGGCTGCAATAGCTCCCACCAAGCTACCAAAAATCCCAAGTTGTGCAGCTCCGCCCAGCAATAGGGTTTTAGGGTTAGCAATCATAGGACCAAAATCCGTCATGGCTCCCACGCCTAAAAAGATAAGTAGGGGAAACACGCCAGATTCTATACCTATTACATATACTGAGTGGATTAACCCACCTGGTTCGGCCATGCCTGCCACAGGGATATTCGAAAGAATAGCACCAAATGAAATAGGGACCAGCAAAAGGGGTTCAAAGCCTTTGGCTATGGCGAGGTATAGAAATACCACACCCACTAATATCATTATAATGCGTCCCCATCCTAGCTGAAAATTTTCGGCGTTTAAAATAGAGACCAATCCGGTGGATTGCCAAACATTACTGAACAGTTCGCCCAAAGGTGGCAATGAAGTAGTGGCTTCTACCACTCCTGCATCTCCAGCCCAGGTTAAACCTGCTAAGCAAAGTAGTGCCGGAATTAACCGGCTCCAAAAAGATTTACTGATCATGGTTTTTCCTTTATCCAATAATCATAATTACTGTGTCTGAATCTACGGTGCCACCTTTGTCAACTTCGATGGATTGAACCGTGCCTGCCACAGGGCTGACAATGGGGTTTTCCATTTTCATAGCTTCTACAATGGCTACTTGCTGGTTTTCTTCTACGGCATCACCCACAGCAACCATAATGTTTAATACATTACCTGGTACCGGTGAAACCACTGGGGTTCCGCTGGCAGGTGCTGCCGGGGCCGCAGGAGCGGCGGTAGGCGCAACTGAAGTAACAGCACCGGTGCCTTCTTGCACTTGTACATCATAAGAAACACCGTTAACTACTACAGTGTATGCGCCAGTAGAGCTAGCAGGAGCTTTAGCTGCTGTAGTGGTTACTTTAGCAGTTTCTTTCTTTTCAGTATCAATTTTGCGCACATTAACAGGGCGATCACCTTTAAGGAAGTCTAATCCTTTGTTTCCGCCTTTAGTGGCCAATGCGCCGACAATAAACAAGTTTTCGTCGGTTACAGGCAAGTCATTTTCTTCTAAAAGTTTGGTGGCTTTAGGAATACCAGGTTCGAGGATTTCCAAAGGATCACCGTCAAATACGGGCTTGCCAAGTTGCTCAGAAGCTATTTTTACAATTTCAGGATCTGGAGCTACCGGAGTTTTACCGAAATAGCCTAAAACCATGTTTCCATAACCATCGGTGATTCTTTTCCAAGGGCCTTGAGTGGCGTTAGCATAAGCTTGTTGGAAGTAGAATTGTGAAACGGGTGTAACGGAAGTTCCGTAGCCGCCACGAGCCACACATTCTGCCATTTCTTTGATCACTTGAGGATACAAATGGAAAGTATTGGTGTCACGCATCATCATAGTGTTTGCAGTGAGAGCTCCACCGGGCATGGGTGAGAAAATCACTTCGGAATCAATGGCGAGAGCTTCGGGAGGGAAGAAATAATCTTTGAAGCATTCTTTGGCCACTTGGTTGGCTTCCATGATTTTATCAATATCAATATCTAAGGTGTAGTCAGTGCCTTTAAGGGCATGCCACATGGAGAATAAGTCAGGTTGGGCAGTTCCGCCAGAAAGGGGAGCACGGCCTACGCAAATACCATCGGCACCACCTTCGATGGCGGCGATGTATTGGGAAACACCAGTTCCACAGGTATCGTGGGTGTGCATACGCAATTCCACATCGTTACCTAAGAGTTTGCGTGCTTGTTTAAAGGTTTCGTAAACTTTATTGGGGTTAGAAGTTCCACTGGCATCTTTAAAGCAAACAGATGAGTAGGGAACACCTGCATCAAGAATTTCCTTTAAGGTTTTGATGTAAAATTCAGCATCGTGGGCGCCTTCGCTACCACGGGGAAGTTCCATCATAGTAACCACAACTTCGTGTTC
Source organism: Fibrobacter sp. (assembly GCA_012511955.1). Lineage (GTDB taxonomy): Bacteria > Fibrobacterota > Fibrobacteria > Fibrobacterales > Fibrobacteraceae > JAAZFC01. The sequence continues at coordinate 15,253 of JAAZFC010000069.1, forward strand.
TAAGCCCGCATCGGTAATGCACTGTCCAGAATAAATAAGGTTGCGTGCATCGTTGAGGGCATCAAAGTTGCGAATACGAGTCATGCCGTGCTTTTTAAACATTTTGGCATGCAAATCGATCATATCTTTAGGTTGTTGCTCTAAAGCCACCACATTAATTCCACGGGCAAGGGTTTGCAAACGAGCATCGGGACCAGTTGCTTCGCGGAAAGCGTCCATCATGTCGAATGCCGACTCACCGCAGTATAGAAACAAACTTTGAAAACGAGCACCACCGCCGGCTTCAAAGTGCTCAATGCCTGCGTGTACAGCTGCTTCCACAGCGGGGATAAAGTCTGGAGTTAATGCGCGCGCTCCAAAAATTGATTGGAAACCATCGCGAAAAGAGGTGTCTTGAAAGAGTATTTTTTTCTTCATTTAAGCATTCCTATTTATGTTAAAAAATTATGATCGTTCTTTGCGAAACATGGATATAGCTGTAGATATAGCTGCGACAATTGCGCCGTCATCGGTGCCGGCTGCAGATCTTGTGGCTTTTGTAGTGGGAACCACCACTGGGGTTGGGAAGTGTTTTTGAATCACATAGCCCATTAAGCGCACGCAAAATATTAATAAAATTAAAAAAGAGAATACTATACCTATGCCGAGTAACATTAGTATAAGACTGTCAGCTATCATTTGAACTCCTTGCAAAGAAAACATTGCTTACTAATCTATATGCAAATAGCGATTTGAGATTGTAATATTACAAATTAGACTATAATATATCAAAAACTTGGCTGCATAAGTTGCCAAAGTACAGCTTTTTGGGCGTGAAGTCGGTTTTCAGCCTCTTCAAAGGCCCAGTTTACCTTTAAATCATCCATGATTTCGTCGGTAATCTCTTCGCCACGATTGGCGGGTAAACAATGGGAAATTTTGCACTCTGAAGGTGCTAAATCCAATAGTTCTCTGTTTATCTGGAAAGGTAAAAAATGACTTTGTTTGCTGTCTTTCTGGGATTCTTGCCCCATACTTACCCACACATCGCCATACAAAACTGTGGCGTCTTTTACAGCATCTTGAGGATTGTTAAATACGCGATATTTAGTGCCGTGCTTGTTAAACCAAGGTTGCGCCCATTCAATTAGCGCGGAATCTTGCTCAAATCCTTTGGGGCAGGCTAAAGTGAAGTTCATTCCTAATTTAGCTGCTAAAATCATCAAAGAATTGGCTACATTGTTGCCATCGCCAATAAAAGCGATGGTTTGTCCTGCAAAACTTCCTTTTTGCTCTAACAAGGTTTGGCCAAAAGCTAAGGCTTGGCAGGGGTGAAAGTCGTCGGTAAGGGCGTTTATGACGGGAATGTTTCCGTGTTCTGCTAGTTGTTCCACCAGTTTTTGCTCAAAACAGCGTACTACAATGGCGTTTACCCAGCGCGATAGACAGCGTGCCACATCTACTATGCTCTCTCTCTTTCCTAATCCTATAGAGCCCGGGTCCAACTCTACGGGCATACCACCAAATTGATGAATTCCCACTTGAAATGTGGTAAAAGTGCGTAAACTAGGTTTTTCAAAGAACATTCCAATGGTTTGCCCTCTAAATCTACTACTAGAACCTGATTCTTTTAACTCTTTTTTTAACTTTATGGCAGTATTAATGGTTTCGACAATACGGTCTGAATCCCAGTCTTTTAGTGTTAGTAGGTGATTTTGCCTTTGCATAACTTGCTCTTTATATTAGCGGAAACATATTAAAAGGAATTGAATAAACTAGATTATTTATCTCTAAAAGACAAATGGTGGTAAAATGATTCACATTGAAAAGGCTTATGCCAAGATAAACCTCTTTTTGGATGTACTAAATAAAAGGGATGATGGTTATCATAATATTGGAACTCTTTTCCAAACTATAAGTGCTTGTGATTTATTGAGTTTTCAAGAGAATCCTGTAAATAAAATAGAACTAACTTATACTATAAAGCCTAATTATCCGGTGGAAAGTGACTTGATTTACAAATCGGCGTTATTGCTACAAGAAAAACACAAAATAAATAAAGGTGTAAAAATACATTTGGATAAAAATCTGCCTTCAGGGGCAGGTTTAGGTGGTGGCAGTGCCGATGCTGCAGCTACTTTAAGAGCTTTGAATAAAATATGGGGTTTAGGTTTAAGCTTAAAAGAGTTAGAGTGTATAGGGGGGCAACTGGGAGCAGACATTCCTTTTTTAATACAAGGTGGAACTGCTTTGGCCAGTGGAATAGGTGATGAATTAACGACTTTGCGCCCATTAAAATTACCTGAAAATCATGTTGTGTTACTTATAACACCACAGTGTGAAGTGGAAACAGCAGCTGCTTACGGATCCATAGGGCCATCGGGAGCAGAGCGCTGGCAAAACTATCTGCAGTCTTTACAAGAAATAAATTCGGATCGAAGCTGTTTAAATTTGCTTTTTTACAATAAATTTGAAGAAAGCGTGTTTAAAATTTATCCAGAAATTGCAGAAATGAAAAAAATAATGCTAAAAATGGGTGCCCAACAAGCTTTAATGTCGGGGAGTGGTTCTTCGCTGTTTGGAATATACGAAAGCGAGGACTTTGCAAAAGAAGTAATTGAGCAACTGCAAGACAGAATTAGGTGGAGTTTTGTGGGAAAATTCATTTAGTTGCATTTTTTCATAAAAGGGTCTAGGATTTTATAAAATCTTTATTAAATTTGTTTTCAATTAATGGGGTATCGTCAAGCGGTAAGACAACGGATTTTGATTCCGTCATTCGTAGGTTCGAATCCTGCTACCCCAGTAAATTTTTTTTTGGAGTGCAAAATGCAACTGACAACTTTTAAGGTTAATGAGCGAAGCAAGGCCAATAGTCGAGCCACTAAGCGCTTGCGCAAACAAGGTGTCATTCCTGCGGTGTACTATGGCAACTCTAAAGACACTATCTCTTTGAGCTTAAAAGCGACTGATTTGCATAGTGTTTTAGCTCCTGGTAAGCGTTACACTTTGCTTGATTTAGAAATCGATGGCAAAGGTGGTAATCCCGCTGTAATAACTGATTATCAAAAAGATGCTGTTTCTCAAGAAATTACCCATGTAGATTTCTTGCGTATTGAAAAAGATGTGAAAATCGATGTGAAAATTCCTGTACGCCTTAACGGTAATCCAGTGGGTGTGCGCAACGAAGGTGGAATGCTTCGAAAAGAAGCTAAGTTCTTGAAGTTACGCGCTTTGCCAGAGAATATTCCAGCAGCTATTAAGCTTGATATTACTAATTTTAAAGCAGATCAGGTTTTTTATGCTAGAGATATAGACTTAGGCGATGCGGAATTGCTTTCTAAGCCTCAAACAGTAATATTAACCATAACTAAAGGCCGTACTGCTGCAGAGATTGCCGCAGAAGAAGCTGAGATTATGGAAGAAGCAGATACTGTTGCTGAAAGCGCTGAAGCTGCAGAAGATGCAGTCGAAGAAAGTTCTGAAGAATAAAACAAGTATTTTTTGTATTTTTAAAGGTCGGTGCAAAACACCGGCCTTTATTTTTTATGAGGATAATATGTGGCTATTAGTAGGTTTAGGTAATCCTGGTACCAAATATGAGCAAACTCGTCATAATTTGGGATATATGGCCCTTGACGAGTTGGATAAAGATGGCCGCTGGAAGTCAGAGCGTAAATCTTTGGTACAAAAAACCACGGTGGGGGGGCATACGATTGTTTTGGCAAAGCCACTTACTTACATGAATTTAAGCGGTGATGCCGTACAAGCTTTGCTACATTGGTACAAAATCCCTCCTGAAAGATTGATAGTTTTTGTGGATGATATTAACTTAGATTGTGGGCGAATTCGCATCCGCGGTAAAGGTTCCCATGGCGGACAAAATGGTTTGCGTAGTATTATCGCTCATATTGGTTCAGAATTTATACGGGTTCGTATTGGCGCTGGCAAAGCTCCTGCCCATTGGGACTTATCATCTTGGGTGCTGTCTAAAATCACCCCAGACGATGCGGTGGATATTAATTCTGCATTAAATAAAATTTCCGAATTAACCCAAACTATATTAGATCAAGGTTTAAATAAAGCCATGGAAAAATTTAATGGAGCTTAGTTTGGTCTAGTGATGAAATTTGTATCTTTGTAAAAACATTTTGTGAGGTGACTATGAAGGAACCAATTACAGCCTTAACTTTTGATGATGTGCTACTTGTGCCATCATATTCTGATGTACTGCCTAACCAAACTGATTTAACTGTGGAACTCAGTAAGTCTATAAAATTGCAAATACCAGTAATTAGTGCAGCCATGGATACGGTAACAACCTCAGATTTAGCCATAGCTTTGGCGGTTTTAGGGGGCATAGGAACCATCCATAAAAACTTAACTGTGGCTCAGCAAGCCGCAGAGGTGCGAGCGGTTAAAAGATGGGAGTCTGGTATTGTAACCGATCCTATAACTTTGCAACACGATCAACTAGTTTCCGAAGCTTTTCATATCATGGATGTACAAAAGTTTTCTGGTTTCCCCGTGTTAGATGGTGAAAAATTGGTGGGTATTTTAACCAATAGAGATTTGCGCACAGTGGCTCCAGGGTCTAACCCTAAGGTCTCTGAAGTGATGACCAAGGAGCTTATTACCGCAGATATTGATGTTCCGTTAAATAGAGCTAAAGAGATATTAAATAGCAATCGCATAGAAAAACTATTGTTAATAGATAAAGAACATCGTTTAGAAGGTATGATTACTTTAACAGATATTCTCAAAAGAGAATCTCACCCTGAAGCGTGTTTAGACGAAAATGGACAACTTTGCGTGGGTGCTGCGGTGGGAACAGGTGCTGATACTTTGGAAAGAGCCCAAGCGTTAGTAGATGCTGGAGTGGATATGCTGGTGGTAGATACTGCTCATGGGCATAGCGCTGGGGTGATTAATATGGTAAAAACTTTGCGTAAAAAATATCCAGAAGTAACCTTAGTGGGTGGAAATGTTGCGACTCCTGAAGGAGTGCGAGATTTAGCAGAGGCTGGAGCTGATGTGGTGAAAGTAGGCATTGGACCTGGATCAATATGTACTACGCGAGTGGTGGCAGGAGTGGGGGTTCCCCAGTTTTCCGCCATAGTGGATTGTGCAGCAGAAGCAAAAAAACACGGTGTGAAAATAATAGCTGATGGGGGCATAAAGTTTTCTGGAGATATGGCAAAAGCTTTGGCTGCTGGAGCTGATGCAGTTATGCTGGGGTCTATTTTTGCAGGAACTGAAGAATCTCCTGGAGAAATAATTTTAGTAAACGGACGCTCTTTTAAATCTTTCCGGGGCATGGGCTCTTTAGGGGCGATGAAGGATGGCTCCAAAGACCGTTATTTCCAAAGTGAAATACAAGATGAGTCCAAGTTCGTACCTGAAGGTATTGAAGGGCGCGTACCGTATAAAGGTGCGTTAAAAGAAATTGTCTATCAAATGGTAGGCGGACTTAGACAATCTTTGGGTTATTGCGGAACTAAAAATTTAGAAGCTTTAAAATCTGCCAAGTTTGTGCGTATAACCAATGCTGGCTTGCGGGAAAGTCATCCCCATGATGTAACTATAGTCAAAGAAGCACCAAATTATCGAATATTTGAACATTAAGAAAGCTTAAATGTTAAAAGTTTAAACCCGCTCTAAAGCGGGTTTTTTTGTGCCAATTTATTGTTTGAAGACAAAAAAGCAAAAAAAAGAAAATTAAATTAAAGTTTGCTGAAAATATGCCGATAAATATAATGGGCAGGTTGCATTGTGCAACCACAAAGGCAGGAAGCCTTTGTTAAACATACATCGAAAACACGGAGGTTTTCAATGCGCATTAATCATAACATATCTGCTATGATTACCCAGTCAGCATTGGGCAATGCTGATAATTCCATGGGTAAATCTTTAGAAAAATTATCCACAGGTTTAAGAGTAAACCGCGCTTCTGACGATGCTGCAGGTTTAGCTGTTTCCGAAAGGTTGCGTGCCCAAGTGCGAGGCTTAGGCCGCGCTAAAATGAACGCACAAGACGGTATAGCTCTTTTGCAAATTGCTGAAGGTGCTCTTAACGAAATGGATTCTATTTTACAAAGACAACGGGAATTAGCTGTGCAAGCAGCTTCTGATACCCTAACCTCAGCTGATCGAAGCTATCTAAATGTAGAATACGGACAACTTAACCAAGAAATTGACCGCATAGCAAGTTCTACGCAATACAACGGTATGAACTTACTTAACGGAACAGGATTTGGTGCTGCGGGAGGTTCGGTTTTACATATAGGGGCTAATTCAGGTGATTCTGATAAAATAACCATTGGTATTACCACTATTTCTTCTGGTTCTTTAGGGGTTAGCTCTTCTACTGCTGGTGTAACTGCACAAGGCAGCGCTAATTCTACCATAGGAACCATAGATACAGCCATGGGTACCGTAAACTCCCTCAGGTCTAATTTAGGTGCTTACATAAATAGACTAGAGCACGCCATAAATGGTATAGCCAATCAAGAGTACAACACTCAGGACGCAGAATCTCGCATTCGCGATGTGGATTTTGCCTATGAGACTACTAATTTCACCCGAAATCAGATTCTAGTTCAAAGTTCAACCGCCATGTTAGGGCAAGCTAACCTAGCTCCCCAAAGCGTTTTATCTTTGCTTAGAAGCTAATAAGATTTAAGAGTCGATCCAAAATCCCTGGGTATTTAACCCAGGGATTTTTTATTTTATAAAAACACTAAAGTTTTTTTCCCATCGTGGCGATATAGTATGTATGCGCATTGGAAACCGCCCAGTTTTCAATGAAAAAGAAAAGATGATCTTGGAATGCCCACCAAGATCTCTTTTTTTTCGGGCTACGCAGGCGCTATGTTTCGTTGCGCTTCAATAAAATCACAGTCAAAATACGATTTGTATTCCTCCTGTGATTTTTTTCGCGCGCCTCGCCTAGCATCCTGCTCGCTCCGAAAAAACTATTCTTGTAGATGCCGGGCTACGCAGGCGCTATGTTTCGTTGCGCTTCAATATCTCCGAACTTATTTTAAAAGCTCTTAGCCGATTTGCATCAGCCAATCGGCAGAGAGTTCGGAAGTCTATAAAGTACAACCAAGCTAATGTTTAGGACTTGGTATTCCTCAAGCTTTTTTTTGACACCGAACATCGTGTTCGGCGCCCTTCGGGCTCAACATGAATGTTGAGTCCCTCTCTGGCATCCATGCCTCCGTGGTCTTGCCTTTCTCGTCTAGCATCCTGCTCGCTCTGAAAAAACTATTCTTGTAGATGCCGGGCAACGCAGGCGCTATGTTTCGTTGCTACGGTCATAGGAAAAGTAATCCTGTGTGGTGGACTTCCGGACTCTCTGCCGAGCGGACAATACGGCTCGGCCAAAATCATCCAAGCATAGTCCGGAGAAGTAGTTAGTCGTTAGTTTGCGAAAAGCTTGTCGCATCACCCTACTGCCCGAAAATCTGGTTGCACGCCCAACTTTAACAAGCAAAATTTGCCTCGTGGGAAAATATTTCACTACTAGGGCTAAAGTTTTTTTCACAAGGGGACGATATAACATAATAAGGAGTTACTGAGACGCTAAAGCAAGGATGCAGAAGCGAAACTCTTTAGAGAATATAAAAACAACATGGAGGTTGTAATGCGTATAAATCATAATATCTCAGCCATGATTACCCAGTCTTCGCTTTATCAAGCAGATACTTCAATGGGTAAGTCTTTAGAAAAACTTTCCACTGGTTTAAGGGTAAACCGCGCTTCGGATGACGCCGCTGGTTTGGCTGTTTCCGAAAGGTTACGCTCTCAAGTGCGTGGTATGGATCGCGCCAGAATGAACTCCCAGGATGGGGTTGCACTTTTGCAAATCGCTGAAGGTGCGCTTAACGAAATAGATGCTATTTTACAACGCCAAAGAGAATTGGCCGTACAAGCAGCTAACGATACCTTTACTTCTATTGATCGCGATTATTTAAACCTTGAGTTTCAACAATTAAGTGATGAAATTCAGCGTATCACAGGAGCTACTCAATATAATACACTGACTTTGCTTAATGGTGATTTTAGTTCCACACCCTTAGTTTTACAGGTGGGTGCTAATAATGGTACTGAAGATTCTATCGAAGTAACCATAGGTAATGTGTACGCTGTAGCTTTAGCTCTGTAAAACACTGGAACTCCAATCACGCCAGCTGTAGAGTTTGACTCTCGCGATAATTCCGCAGCTATCATCACCCTTGTTGATACTGCTTTAGATACAGTCAATAGCTTGCGTGCAAATTTAGGTTCCTACATTAATAGACTAGAGCACACCATTAATAATCTTTCTAACCAAGCTTACAATACTCAAGACGCGGAGGCTCGTATTCGCGATGTGGACTTTGCCACGGAAACTACTCAGTTTACTCGCAACCAAATTTTGGTTCAGAGTTCTACTGCTATGCTTTCCCAAGCTAATATGAAGCCACAAAGCGTTCTCAGCTTATTGGGCTAGTAATTAACAAATAACCGTCTTCCTGGGTAAATGCTCAGGAAGGCAAAATGTGCGGCAAGGATGCAGCACTTATCTCACGGACACGGAGGTTTACCATGAGAATCAATCATAATATCTCAGCCATGATTACCCAAACGAGTTTGTATCAGGCAGACAACTCTATGGGTAAATCATTAGAAAAACTATCTACAGGATTACGGGTTAATCGCGCTTCAGACGATGCTGCAGGTTTGGCCGTTTCTGAAAGATTACGCGCCCAAGTGCGTGGTATGGATCGCGCCAAAATGAATGCGCAAGATGGTATAGCCATGTTGCAAATCGCCGAAGGGGCAGCCAATGAAATCGAAGCTATTTTACAACGCCAAAGAGAATTGGCCGTACAAGCTGCTTCTGACACACTTACTGAAATAGATAGGGGTTATCTACAACTTGAGTTTAAGCAATTAACTGATGAAATTGATCGTATTGCAGATGCTACTCAATACAACACCATGACTTTATTGGATGGATCTTTTGATTCGGTGGGAGACATGGTTCTTCAAGTGGGTGCGAACAACACCGACGATGTAGATAATATGTCTGTAACCATTTCATCCCTTAAAACTACCGCCATTGGAACTACTGACGCAGGTGGAAATGTTACTGCCGCCTTAAGTGCTCAAGACATCAGTGGAGATAGAGATGGAGCAGATGCAGCTATCGGAGTGCTTGATGGCGCTTTAGATGTGGTCAACAAAATGCGTGCGGATCTAGGTTCTTATATAAACCGTTTGGATCACACCATCAATAATTTGGCCAACCAAGCTTATAACACCCAAGATGCGGAAGCTCGTATTCGCGATGTGGATTTCGCCACCGAAACCACTCAGTTTACTCGCAACCAAATATTGGTGCAAAGCTCCACGGCTATGCTTTCCCAAGCTAATATGAAGCCCCAAAGCGTATTAGGCTTACTATAATACATAAAAGTTTACCAGCGCTTTGAGTAAATGCTCAAAGCGTTAGTAAAGTATGCGGCATGGATGCCGCTAAACTCTCAAGGACACGGAGGTTATTACCATGAGAATAAATGATAATATCAGTTCTATGATTACCCAAACGAGTCTGTATCAAGCAGACAGCGCCATGGGCAAATCATTAGAAAAGTTATCTACCGGATTACGGGTAAACCGCGCTTCAGATGATGCTGCAGGTTTGGCTGTTTCTGAAAGATTACGCGCTCAAGTGCGTGGAATGGATCGCGCCAAAATGAATGCACAAGATGGTATTGCTTTGTTGCAAATCGCCGAAGGTGCTGCCAATGAAATCGAAGCAATTTTGCAAAGACAACGCGAGTTGGCCGTGCAAGCCGCTTCTGATACTCTAACAAGTGCTGATAGATCCTATCTGAGCCAAGAGTTCGAACAGTTAACTAAAGAAATCGATCGTATCGCAGATGCTACCCAATATAACACCAAGGTGTTATTAAGCGGTGACTTCGATACAGACGCTAAAGCTTTGGTTCTGCAAGTAGGTGCTAATAACACTACTGGAACAGATACCATGGATGTAAAAATCGACTCTTTAAAAACTTCTGAACTAACTGGTGGTGGAAATGTTCTTAAAGACCACGTACTCAGTGGAGCAAACAGAACAAAAGCTACTGAAGCCATAGCAATTGTTGACGGTGCCCTGGATCAGGTGAACAGTTTGCGTGCAAACTTAGGTTCATACATCAACCGTTTGGACCATACCATCAATAACTTGGCCAACCAAGCTTATAACACCCAAGATGCGGAAGCTCGTATTCGCGATGTGGA
>JAAZFC010000070.1 GCA_012511955.1 Fibrobacter sp.
AGCGTAACAGCGGTGATGTCTGCTGCTTGGAAAAGCGTTCCCGCAGTAACGGTGAAAGCGGTGCTTCCCAAGTCGTGATTTTCCCCATAAATCTTGCTTTGATCATCTGCGGTGATGGTGATGGCTTTTTTCCCCACGGTGAGAGTGCCATTGTTGAGGGGGGTAAAGTTGTAGTTGTTGTCTGTAGCGCTTCCCATGGCTAAGGTGATGGTATATGTTCCAATATCATCGCCGGTGCTATAATCTGTGCTAAGGGCAAAGTTCGTATTAGCCAAATCCCCAACATCTTCGCCATTTACAAAGCCATCGTAGCTTAGAGTGAATGTTGGCGTGTCTTCGCCATAAATGATGTTTTTATCATCGGCGGTGACTTCTAAGACTTTTTTAATAATTTCAAAGCGTTCTGGATCATCTACTATTTGCAGGCTATAATTGGGACCAGCATCTAAATTGTCCAAAGTGAAATCGTAAGTTCCAGCGTTTTCGCCTGCATCTCTGGTTAAATTTCCATTAATATTAGTATTGTCTGGCCATTCGCTATTAGTATAGCTAAGAACTGGATCATTTTCTCCATAAATTTTGCTTAAGCCTGCGTTGGGTATAATCTCCACTGTTTTGGGGCTAATATTAGCTTGGGTGCTAGGCGCACCATCTAGGGAAAGTATATACTTATGTGCATCAGCCCCAGTTAAAGTGGAGCTTGCTGCAATTAATACGGGAATATTATTGCCCACATCGCTCTGCATAAATTCTAACACCACTTGTAAATTAACTTCGTGGTCAGGATCCACCAACTCCAGACTTAAATTTTCTTCTAAAATTTCAGCAGTTTTGCTACCATCGTAGATTTTATCTTTAGCAGTGAAATTACCTGTTATTTTAATAGTCTTTTGTAAAGAAAATACCACTTTATTTTCATCAATTACAATTTCTCCAGTAAAATCTTCAGGCAAGTTGCCTATTTCTAAAGTATTATCAACTAGGTTGCCGCTGTAGTTTATAAGAGTGTAAGTCCCTGCTTTAAACCCCGGCCCAGGATTTACATTAATAACTCCATTAAGGCTTAAATCGCCATCTACAATGACTAAATCACTGGTGTTGCCTAAATCGAAGTTAAGTATTGAACTCTCACTTAAATTTAATTCGCCCACTTGAAGGGTAGCCGCGTTATCTTGTCCAGGGCTTAGTATAGCATCGTTATCTAAGTTAAGCACACCACCTAGTGTGCCATTACCAGTCAGGGTGGCTTGGGCTTTTACATTTACTTGGGTGTTTGCCAAAGAACCAGTGAGCAAAAGTGTACCGTTTTCTACTAGGGTATTGCCCGTATAAGTGTGATTTCCACTTAATTCTAAGGTGGCGGTACCCAACTGTTTGACCATACCAGTACCTGAGATTTCTCCGCTAAAATTGTAGTCATTGGCGCGATTAAAGCTTAAAATACTGTTGTTTTCTATATCACCAATTAAAGTACCTGTGTTGGTAGCGTTTCCTATGCGGAGTTCACCTACACTGATAATAGTGCCACCGGTGAAAGTGTTGTTCCCTGTTAAGGCCCAAATAGCGTTGCCGGTTTTGCGTAAAGAAGTTTTTCCAGTACTTGGATCTTGTAAAACAGAAGCAAGGACATTTACAACCACAGGGTTTCCGCCCAGTTCAAGTTCTCGGTCGCCAGAACCAGTAAAGGCTATATTGTCAGGGTTAGTAAAGCTTATGCCCACATCTTGTTCGCTAGATGAATATATAAAGGCGCCATTTTCAGTGATGTTAAATAATCTATTTGAGCTTTGGTTGCTGGTTCCCACAAAGCGTAAATTACCCCCATCGAGTATTAAGTTTGCAGCTTCACTGCCAGATTTTCCTAAGCTAGAATTGCTGCCGCCATCGGTGAAATAAGTAAAGTTTAAGCGAGTGTCGGGGCCTAAAACTAGAGGACCAGTAAAACTATTGTTGGCATTCAAAAACTCTACTTCTGTTTTGGAGCCTCCGCCAGTTTTTAGCAATGAAATTCCCCCATCACCATGTACCACAGATTCTATGCTAAGGCTTTTCCCAGCTGTTCCAGTGATGGTGGCATCGGGTTCAAGCTTAATTGTATCGCCACTTAATTTATAACCGTTGGATTCAAAAACGATATTGCCCACTTCTTGAGTGCTATTTACGGTGATTAAATATTCTCCTGCTTCGCCATCGGTGCCAGTAAAAAAAGCATTGCTAGGGCGGCCGGGCCAATCTCTTAGGGAAGTGCCATTTCGTGTCCAAAAGTTATCCGTGCCCCAGGTGCCACTAGCTGGTTGAATGCCTTCATCTTCTTGGGTGTCCCAGTAAAAATTGTCATATATTAACAAGAAAACTTTGCCGCTTCTAGTTTCTATTTTGGCAGAGTATCCTTCGGGCAAAGGCTCCACTCTAAGATTATTGGCAACATTACCAGTATGGCTAAAGATTTGATACTCTCCGGCTTTGTAGCCTGCACCGGCAGTTACTATGAGTTTTCCATTTAGGCTTAGGTTGCCATTTACTGTTACTAAATCGCTTTGGTCGCCTATATCGAAGTGCAATTCTCCATTGTTTGCCAAGTTAAGGGCACCGGTACTAAAAGTTCCTGCGCCATTGTTTCCTGGGATAAATTTAGCGCCATCATTAATGTTTAAGTTTCCAGTGCTACCTGTGCCAGTGATGGTGGCACCACTGGCTACGGTTACGGCGCTATTAATATTTCCTAATAGCTTAAGCGTACCTGCATTTATAGCAGTAGTACCAGTGTAGGTGTTGGTGCCTTGAATGGTTAAAGTTTGGTTATCGTTTTTGATTAAGTTTAAGTTGTTTTCATGGGTGCCATTACCACCTAAAAAGCTATTTAGAGTTATATCCGCAGAAAGATTCAGGGTCAAATTGCTGCTATTATTATTGCCTCCCACAATGGAGAAATCCCCTGAAGTTTCAGCTATGTTTAAAGTAGTCAGGCTCAGGTGAGATGGGCCATCATTATTGCCTAAAACCAATTTGCCCATCAAGCCGGTTTTGCCTTCTTCACCAAAATTTAAAGAAGTGGGAATTACATTTGTCCCCCCCCTTAATTGTAAAATAGCCTTAGCGTTATCTACTACTTGGGGACCTCCAACGAGGTATGTGGTGCCAGTATAATATTGAGGAGCGTTTAAAACGAAGGTGCCAGCGTTAGTGGTGGCATTATTTCCAGTGATATGTAGGCTTCCACTGCCGTTAATATTTCCCGAAAAAGTTTGAGTTGCACCATTAGCTAGATTAAGGGATAAACTTCCATTGTGATTGTTGATTTTCCCATCGCCAGTGAGCCATGCCAGATTTTCGTTGAAACTTTGTATATCCCAAACTGCATTGTTACCATTGAGGTTGATGGAACTGTTTGCACCCATGATATTTTGGTTGCCGCTAATAAGCTTGCTGTTATTGGCGATATTTAAGTTTCCTGCAAAATTAGCTGGATTGCCATCACCTACAATTTTTAGACTACCTTCATTGACAAAAACTGCGGGTCCAGAGTGGTTTGAGCTGACGGTTAATTGTTCGCTACCGGTTTTAGTGTAAGTGCCGCTGATGGTGCTGTTAATGGTGGCATCCACTGCGGTATGTATTTCTTTTTTATCTCCGCTTAGTTCTAAGGTTCCGCCTGTAAGCTCGTAGCCAGTGCTTTGAAAAGTTATCAAATTAGGTTTTTGAGTGCCAGAAACAGTAACTTCGTAGCTGCCATCTGCAGCATTCTCCCCAGCAAAAATAGCTTTGCTGCCTTCTCCCGGCCAAGCCATAAGATCGGTGCCAGTGTAAGACCAATAATCGTCAGTACCCCAAGTTCCATTACCTGCTTGAATACCAGGATTGGTGGAAGTGTCCCATACATAGTGAGCTTTTCTAGTGGTAAAGACCCAAGAGTTATTGTCATCTACACCAACAAAATCCTCCTCTTCCAAGTCTTTTAAAATACCATCAGGATAGTTAACATAGTATTTAGTGTTGGGTTCAAAGTTATTTGTTAAATCAATTCGCAGGTGTCTATCGCTTGGTCCTGTAAGTGCCACGGCACCGATGTAATATACACCTGCTAATCCTTGCACTCCATATCCTTGAATTTGGCTTAGTTCTCCTGTTAGACTAAGGGGATAAGTCAAACGCTGCCAGGTGAATGCATTAAGGGGTTGCATAGTATTTGCATACCAACTCCAACCATTAGATTTTGTATAGACGGTGGCATTGGAGTTTTGTAAGGGATAGACATAAATTATAAGGGAGTCATAAGCAGTCCAATCTTCGGCGGAAAAGATGTCTTTACCCGCATGTCCATAATCCACATCAATGCCCAGTTTAAGAGTTTGACTTTGACCTAAAACTTCTGTGTTGCTAAGAGACATTATGGTGGTCTCAGATGTTACATTCCAGCTTTGTGTGCTAAAATCATCGAGTACAATATCTTGGCGAGCGTGTATCTGGTTACTGGTTATACCAATGGCTTCCACAGTAGAGTTGTCTGAATGTTTTTTGACAACTATATCACCTTCATTAATGTTAAATGGTTGTCTAGTCCCAATATTCAGATAGGGTTGATTAAATTGAATAGCAGTGGCGTTTTGGTTCGGAAAGTATTGAGAAATTCTAGGCCTGCAGTCGGGCTCATCAAAAGAAGCGCTTATATATTCATCATCTTCATTAAAAATAACATATACAATATGAAACACACCATCTTGTATTTGAGCTTCAAATGTTGTTTGGGTATAATAATCACCCAAATCGACACTCTTAACGGACCCGTCGTTATTAGCCCAATCATCTACTTTTATAAAGGCGTTATCTTTTTTAAAGGCAAAAACTCCATAATTATAGTCTTTTTGCTCATAGCTAAAAGTGTAATCTGCGCCACACATAGTTATTTCAGAAAAGTTTTGCGTGTTTTGGTTTGGTGCTATCGAATATCCATGTCCCCATACAGAAATAGCTAGCGCCCAAAGGATTATGATTCCTCGGCTTAAAAGATAATTAGAGCTTTTAAACTGCGTTTTCATAGCGTATTACCAATACACACCATACCCTATCTATAATATTATCAAAAACTTAGGGGTATATCCTGTTTTTTTGCTTTGCTCTGCTCTATATTGGAATAAAAGAGTCTAGAATACAATAAGAAAATTATTTTCTTTTAAGGGCTTATACTTTTAAAGACGGATTCCTTTATAGTAGGAGTGGGCGGGCTGGTAAATTTTGCCAGAAATTTAAGGGCAGAAGGGGTCATATTTTGAGTTTCTTGTAAATAAACTCTGGTGCTATCTGGGGGCAAAGCTTCTAAAACCATATCCCATTGTAAATAATAATGTTTGCGCTGGGGAGTAAGTACCAAGCTCAAAGAATCGGGTAAGTGGCTGTGTTGTAACCTTATATCTATAAAATCTGAGCTGGCAGAAGATATATTTCGCAACTGTTCCCACAGCTTTTGCTGAGGAATAGCTACCGTAAGCGTATCGTAATGAATTTTAATATTAGAACTTTCTTTATGACAAGAAAGCAATGTCAAAGATAATAGTGTGAGAACTGAAAGCTGTCTCATAATAAAGGTGTGTTAATTGGTTGGTTTATATGTGTTTATATAAAAAGTAACATTTTATTTGTCCGAAAGCTACTTTTTTTATTTAATGCTAAATTTACCTCGGTTTAATTGGAGGTTCAAATGTCTAATAAAGTGTTAGTAATTGGCGCCGGTGGCGTGAGTAATGTGGTGGTAAAAAAGTGCGCCCAAAACAGCGAGGTTTTTGGGGAAATTCTTTTGGCGAGTCGCACAAAATCTAAGTGCGATGCCATTGCCGCTCAGGTGAAAAATATCCCTGTGCATACCGCCCAAGTGGATGCTGATAATCTTGCGGAAGTGGCAGCTCTAATCAAAGATTTTAAGCCAAAAATGGTGATAAATGTGGCACTCCCATACCAAGATTTGGCTATTATGGATGCCTGTTTGCAAGAAGGAGTGGATTATTTGGACACCGCAAACTATGAGCCCAAAGATGTGGCGAAGTTTGAGTATTCCTGGCAATGGGCTTATCACGAACGTTTTAAAGATGCGGGTATAATGGCTTTGCTAGGGTCGGGTTTCGACCCTGGTGTTACCAATGTATTTACCGCTTATGCCAAAAAACACCATTTTGATCGCATGGATACCTTGGATATTGTGGATTGCAACAATGGCGATCATGGCAAAGCCTTTGCCACGAATTTTAACCCCGAAATCAATATTCGCGAAATCACGCAAAACGGCCGCTATTACAAAGATGGGCAATGGATAGAAATTCCCGCACTTTCGGTAAAAGCAGACATTGATTATCCCGAAGTGGCACGCCGTGGATCTTATGTGCTTTTCCACGAAGAATTAGAATCTTTGGTGAAACACTTTCCCGAAATTAAACAAGCCCGTTTTTGGATGACTTTTGGTGAAGAGTATATTAAACATCTTACTGTTTTACAAAATGTGGGTATGACTGGGATTAAACCTGTTAAATTCCAAGGCACAGAAGTGGTTCCTTTAGAATTTTTAAAAGCTTTGCTCCCCGAACCTTCGAGTTTAGGGGAAGGTTATAGCGGAAAAACCTGTATTGGTTGTCAAATAACTGGGCAAAAAGATGGGCAAGACAAAACTTACTTTGTATATAATGTAAGTGACCATGCCGAAGCTTTTAAAGAAGTGGGTGGACAAGCCATTGCATATACCACGGGCGTGCCTGCTATGTTGGGGGCTGCAATGATGCTCACAAATAAGTGGCGCGGCGCTGGGGTTTTCAACATGGAGCAGTTCGATCCAGATCCATTTATGGACGAGTTAGCTAAGTGGGGCTTACCTTGGTCAGAAATTCACGGTTCCGATGCACTTTTGGTATCGGTCTAATGTATATTGTAAAATTCCAACCAAAGGAGTTTAATTATGAAAAAAAGAAGTATAGAATTGCTTAATAAAGCTGTGGCCGACGAATTAGCTGCAGTGCATCAGTACATGTATTTCCATTTTCATTGCGATGACCAAGGCTATGAATTGCTTTCTTCCTTGTTTAAGCGCATAGCCATTGAAGAAATGATGCATGTAGAGGAACTTGCTGAAAGGATTATTTTCCTTAAAGGCGATGTGAACATGGATGTAACTTTAGAAGTTAAAAAAATCCAAGATGTGCGTGAAATGTTAGCCTTAGCAGCGCAAATGGAAACTGATAGCGCTAGGGATTACAACAATTGGGCTAACGAATGTGCGCAAAATGCTGATTCGGTATCTAAAAAGTTATTTGAATCTTTAGTGGCTGACGAAGAAGAACACTTCGATCAATTTGATCTGGAAATGGATAACTTGCAAAAGTTTGGAGATCATTATCTCGCTTTACAATCTATTGAGCGCAGTAAAGCCACTGGACGCCAAACTTAATTCTATGAAAATCATTATAAAAGAAAAGCTCGGAAAATTCCGAGCTTTTTTGTTGTTTTTAAAAGAGGTAATTAAAAGGCATAACCCATGGTTATATTTATATCTAAGACAAAGCCAGCAGTTCTTTGGTATAAAGTAGAGTTTTCTTCAGAAGTTACTTTGATAGTAGTGCTAGCATAGCCAGCTCCAATATCAGCACCAAGGGATAATCTTTTCCATTGGCGTTTGCGACCAAAGAAGGCTAGAGCTCTAGCATGAACACCTTTGTCAGAATCAACATCTTTTACATCTAAGCTACCAAAGCCTACGCCTACATAAGGCTGAACATAAAAACCGTAGTTTACTTCGCCATTAAAGTAAAGTCTGTATGCTCCACCTACTAGTATGTCAAAAAGGTTAGCTTTACTACTGCTGTTTAAACCGAATTTTACATTACCAAACTGTAAATCAGGTTGGATTACTAAAGAACCGCCCGCAGTAACGGGGAACTCTAAAGTTGTTACCAATTGCACAGGGTAAGTGGGAAGCCCAGGAGAAACCAATAAGGATAAGGGGTGAAGATGAAGTATGAAGCTTGGATTAAACTCTGAAGATGGCTGGGGTATTGCCATTTCATTGTCCCCTGCTAAACCACCGTCAATGAATTGAGCTGATGCAAAAACAAAAGTTAGCAGTAAAATAGATAAAGTCTTTTTCATTTATACTCCTTTTAAAGTTGGAAGTTGTTTAAGTGTTTTATTGCAATTCTTATTGCAATGCTCAAATGATAGTCATTGTGGAAAACTAATTCAAGTAAAAAATGCTTTACGAAGTTTAATTAGGTGTTTTATTTGAAACAAAAATCATTGACATAAAAGCAAAAATATTTTAAATTCTTCATCATGCAAGTACAGTATATTGTAAACGGTTTTTGGTGGTGGTCCTTGAGTTAAGGATCCCGTTACTGTATTTTGGTGTTTTCAGACCGCGGATCCATTGGATTTGCGGTTTTTTTTATTTAGAGGATAAAAATGTTATTAGAATCTTTTGCAGATGAAAAACAGTTCCTGAGTTTGGCACAAAAAGCCAATGTGATTCCCGTGGGAGTCAAAATTTTAGCAGATACTGAAACCCCGGTGTCTGTGTTGGCGCGTTTTATGGATCAGGATTCTTTTTTCCTCTTAGAATCCGTGACGGGAGGGGAACGCTGGGGGCGTTATAGTTTTATGGGATTGCATCCCAAAGTGCGCTTGTCGGTCTATCGCGACGAAGTCGTGGTGCGCGAAGGTATCGCCCAGCAACGCTTGGCTCACCAGGGCAAGCCTTTAGAGGTGTTGCGCGAAATTATGCAGCAGTATCAGCTGGCGGAAATTCCCCAGATGCCCCGTTTTGCAGGGGGGATGGTGGGTTATATGACTTATGAAATGTCGCATTTTTTTGAACCCAAAGTGAAAAACTTGCTCCCCCCCGAAAAACCGTTGGCGGATTTTATCATTCCCGAAATGCTCTTGATTTTCGACAATGTGGATCACACATTGAGCGTGCTTTCCTTGGCTTTTAGCCAGGGTGAAAGCGATTTGTCCCAACTCTACGCTCAAAGTGTGAAACGCCTCAACCAAGTGTTGCAAATTTTGCAAAGCCCGGCCCCCGCCATGGATGCTACGCCTAGCGAAAAAGATTTGCGCCCCCAAGCCACCATGGCTCCAGAGGATTTTGAGGCGAGCGTAGAGAAAATCAAAGCTCATATTGCCCGCGGCGATGTGGTGCAAACGGTGTTTTCTCAAAGCTTTGTGTGCGAAGTCCCCGAAAATCTTTTGGGATTGTATCGCGCCCAGCGCCACTTGAACCCCAGCCCTTATATGTATTTTATGCGTTTGGCCGGGGTTGATCTCATAGGATCTAGCCCCGAAACCATGGTGCGCCTCGAACAGCAACGCGCTTGTTTGCGCCCCATTGCTGGGACGCGCCCCCGGGGGGAAACGCCCCAGCAAGACCTAGCTTTGGCAGATGAACTGCTCAAAGATGAAAAAGAGCGAGCGGAGCATTTGATGCTGGTAGATCTTGGGCGCAGCGAGCTGGGACGCGTGGCCTTGACTGGCACGGTGCAAGTCAAAGACTTGATGGTGGTGGAACGCTATTCCCATGTGATGCACTTGGTGTCCGAAATCGCCGCAGAATTGGGCGATGAATACGACGCTTTTGACTTGTTGCAATCATCTTTCCCGGCGGGAACCTTGTCGGGAGCTCCCAAAGTGCGTGCCATGGAAATCATCGCCGAGCTAGAAAACGAAGCTCGGGGCGCTTATGGCGGTGCGGTGGGTTATGTGTCTTTTGATGGCAATATGGATTTTGCCATTTGCATTCGCACCGCCGTGGTGGAAGATGGTCGTCTTTCTTTGCGTGCTGGTGCCGGAGTAGTGGCAGATTCCCACGCCCCCACCGAGAGAGAAGAAACTATAAACAAAGCTGGCGCCGTGGCTCGAGCTTTAGAACTTTTACAATCACCTTTAAAACACCAAGGTTAGTTATGATTTTAGTAATAGATAATTATGGCTCTTTTAGTTACAATATTGTGCAATATTTGCGCGAAATGGACGCCGAAGTACAAGTGCGCCGCAACGACGAAGTTTCCGTGACAGAAATAGTGGATTTGTCTCCCCAAGCTATTGTGCTTAGTCCCGGTACGGGGCTCCCGGAGCAAAGTGGTGTGAGTTGGGAGCTTATGGGGGCTTTAGCAGGAAAATTACCCATTTTAGGCATAGGATTGGGGCACCATATTGTGGCGGAATATTATGGGGCTAAAATTGTAGCTGCCCCCCAACTACTGCATGGCAAAACCGTGGTGGTACAACCCCAAGCCCAAGGGATATTTGCAGGTATGCAAAGGGATTTTAAAGGCGCTTGTTACCATAGTTTGGTGGTGGATCCTGAGAGTATTCCCGCAGATTTGCAGGTGTTAGGTCAAGCAGAAAGTGGCGAAATTATGGCCTTAAGTCATAAAAAACACCCCACCATAGGCTTACAATTTCACCCCGAAGCCATAATGACCCCCATGGGAAAAAAGATTTTCCGCAACTTTTTGCAAATAATGGCCGAGTATTCAGCTAGTTCAGCAAGTTCAGTAAGCCCAGCAAGTTCTGCTAGTTCATCAGGCTTGGATAAATGAGGTAAAGCAAATGCAATTCAAAGATTTTTTAAACAAAATAACCCAGGGAAACAACCTGAGCGAAAGCGAAACCTCCCAAGCGGTGGGGCAGATTTTAGAAGGACAGTGGACTTTGGCACAAATGGGAGCTTTTTTGGGCGCTTTGAGCACCAAAGGCGAAGTGGTGGACGAAGTGGCAGGAGCGGCTGGAGCCATGCGGCGCAAAGCCATACGCGTCCAAGCTCTCGGGCAAACAGTCATAGACACCTGCGGTACTGGGGGAGACGGCTCCAATACCTTTAATATATCCACTGCCACAGCTTTAGTGGTGGCGGGTGCAGGGGTGGCGGTGGCCAAACACGGCAATCGTTCTATTTCTAGTTTATGCGGTAGCGCCGATGTGCTCGAAGCTCTGGGAATCAATTTTGCCGTGGCCCCCGATGTCATGGAAAACGCCCTTAACGAAATCGGTTTATGCTTTTTGTATGCCCCCGATTATCACGGAGCCATGAAACACGCCATGCCCGTTCGCAAGGAGTTGGGAGTGCGCACCATTTTTAATATGCTAGGCCCTTTGACCAACCCCGCCGCCGCAACTTGCCAATTAGTGGGGGTTTTTAAACCCGACTTAACGGAAATGTTCGCCCAGGTTTTAGGTCGTTTAGGAACTCGCCGTGCCATGGTGGTTCACGGACACGATGGTTTAGATGAAATCAGCTTATTTGCACCCACTAGGGTTTCGGAGCTCAAAGATGGGGTGGTAAAAACCTATGATATTGAGCCGGAACAGTGGTTTTTAGACCCTGGGGATTACGAAGACATGGTGGGAGGCGATGCGGAGCACAATGCTAAAATGCTCAGCGATGTGTTGCAAGGTAGTACCGGAGCTGCCCGCCATGTGGTGTTGCTCAATGCCGCTGCGGCTTTGGTGGTGGCCGAAAAAGCTGAAAATATGGACGTAGGTATTAAGCTGGCTGCAGAAGCCATTGATAGCGGAGCTGCTTGGGATAAATTACAAGCATTAGTGGCATACACCAAGGAAGCATCATGACTATTTTAGAACGCATTGTGGCGGATAAATTGGCAGAAGTCGCTGCACGCCAAGCCCAAACCAGCTTAAAAGAACTGGAATTAAGCGGTGCAAAACGCACAGATTTCCGGGATTTTCATGGCGCATTGACCCAACCTGGAGTGCAAATTATTGCCGAAATCAAGCGCGCATCCCCTTCCAAAGGCGATTTGGACTTAAATTTAGATCCTGCAAAATTGGCACAACAATACGAAGCTGGAGGAGCTGCGGCGCTTTCGGTGCTCACCGAAGGCAAGTATTTCCGTGGTTCAGATCAAGATTTGCAGGCGGCTCGCCAAGCTACCAATATTCCGGTTTTGCGCAAAGATTTTATTTTGACGCCTTATCAAGCTTACGAAGCTTTGGCCTTGGGTGCCGACGCTATTTTATTGATTGTGCGAATTTTAAGCGATGAACAGTTGGAGGAATTGCACCAATTAGCCATAAACTTGGGTTTGGGCGTGTTGGTGGAAGTCCACGACGAGGCGGATTTGCAAAGAACTCTATCTTTAAAACCACAATTAATAGGTATTAATAATAGAGATTTAAGTTCCTTTCACACCGATATAAACGTGGCCATGCGGGTGGCTCAGCAAGTGCAAAATGGTTTGCCCATTGCCTTGTCAGGGATAAGCAGTCTGGACGATGCTGCTGCGAATTTGCGCCAAGGATTGCGTCACTTTTTAGTGGGCGAAGCTTTAGTAAAGGCCAAAAACAGCACGGATTTTTTGCGACAACTGCGCGCTTTGCCCGAGGACTAAGCTAATGAGTTTACAAGTTAAAATATGTGGTTTAACCCAAGCAGAACAAGCCGCTCAATGTGCTCAATTAGGTGCCGATGCTTTGGGAGTGATTTTTTACCCTCCTAGTCCCCGTCATATTGATTTGGTCCAAGCTACAGAAATAGTTCAAGCGGCTGCAGAAACCCCCGTGGTGGGTGTGTTTGTGAATACTTCTGTGGAGAAAATCGTGCATATTTGCCAAAGTGCAGGCATTCATTGGGTGCAATTACATGGTGCGGAATGTCCTGGGGTGGTAGCAGCCTTGCAAGAGCGAGGTTTTAGGGTGATTAAGGTTTTGCGCAGTTTAGGAGTGTCCTTAGAGCGAGACATGGGTCGCTATGCCCATGCCGATGGGATTATGGTGGAAGCGGGGCAAGGGCCTTTGCCCGGCGGCAATGGTAGTGCTTGGCAATGGGAAGAGGCTCAAGTGGTGAGTTCTCAACGACCTTTAGCCTTAGCTGGAGGCCTAAATGCTGACAATATTTTAAAGGCAGCGGTGAGTGCTCAAGCTTCGCTTTTGGATTTGAGTTCGGGGGTGGAAAAATCCCCAGGTATTAAAGATTTAACCCAGGTCGAAGAGCTTTTAACTAAAGTACAAGCCTACGAAGCTACCTGGGAACATGGAGTTATAATCAGATGACAAAAATTATTGGAACTTATCCCAATGCCCGTGGGCATTTTGGAATTTACGGTGGACAATATGTGGGGGAAACCCTAATGCCCGCTTTGATAGAATTAGAAAAAGCTTATGCAGCAGTGCAAAAAGATCAAAGTTTTTGGGAAGAATACCGCCAAGTTCTCGCCGATTATGTGGGGCGACCCACTAGTTTGGACTTTGCGGAGCGTTTGACAGACCATGTAGGGGGAGCGCAAATATATTTGAAACGAGAAGATCAAAATCATACCGGAGCCCATAAGGTAAACAACACGGTGGGGCAAATCTTGTTAGCTCGGCGTATGGGCAAAACCCGGGTAATCGCCGAAACAGGAGCCGGGCAGCATGGCGTGGCCACCGCCACTTTGGCGGCGCGCTACGGCTTGGAATGTATGGTGTTCATGGGGGCCGAAGATGTGCGCCGCCAAGCGCCCAATGTCCAGCGCATGAAGCTTTTGGGGGCCGAAGTGGTGGCAGTGGATTCGGGAACGGCCACGCTGAAAGATGCCATGAACGAGGCCATGCGCTATTGGGCGGCTGCCGTTAGCGACACATTTTATGTGATCGGCACTGTGGCGGGGCCCAGCCCATATCCGCAAATAGTGCGGGATTTTCAGCGCATCATCGGCGACGAAGCTCGCAGACAATTTATGCAAAAATTCGACGCTTTGCCCGATTTGCTAGTGGCTTGCGTGGGGGGAGGTTCCAACGCTATGGGTTTATTTTACCCTTTCTTAGACGATGATTGTGCCATTTTGGGCATAGAAGCCGGGGGCGAAGGCGAACACACCCAACGCCATGCCGCCACATTGGGGCAGGGTAGGGTAGGCGTGCTGCACGGCTCCAAGTCTTATATGCTCCAAGATCGTTTTGGGCAAGTGGTGGAAACTCATTCCATTTCTGCGGGTTTAGATTACCCGGGCGTGGGTCCAGAGCATTCTTTGCTTAAAGATCTGGGACGGGCGCGCTATGAATCCGTTAGCGATGCCGAAGCTTTGGAAGCTTTTCAGCTTTTAGCGCGCTTGGAAGGAATTATCCCCGCTTTGGAAAGTTCCCACGCCTTGGCTGGAGCTATGCGCACCGCCAAAACCATGAAATCTTCCCAAAGGATTTTAGTCAATCTTTCCGGTCGTGGGGACAAAGATTTAGACCACGCCCTCAGCTTAATAAATTTGGATTAGGAGTAACAATGAATCGCATTTCGCAAAAATTTGCAGAGTTAAAAAATCGCCAAGAAAAAGCTTTGGTGGCATATATTACCGCCGGAGATCCAGACTATGAGCGCAGTTTAGAGCTAATTAGCGCCGCCTGTGCCAATGGCGTAGATATTTTAGAGCTGGGCGTGCCCTTTTCAGACCCCACCGCCGACGGCCCAGTTATACAAGAGGCCGCTATACGCGCCCTGTCAACGGGCATGAATATTGAAAAAAGCTTTAAAATGGTGGCGGACATTCGCGTGCGCTTTCCGCAGTTGCCCATCGTATTGTTTAGCTATTACAATCCCCTATTTCAATACGATGCGGCAGAACTGTTCGCCCGTTGCCAAAAAGTCGGGGTAGATGGGCTTTTGGTGGTGGATTTACCCCCCGAAGAAGCCCAGGAAATCACCGCACATTTCCCCAATCCCGCCGCCTTGCCATTAATTCGCCTCGTGGCTCCCACCACCCCCGTGGAGCGCAAACAACGCATCGCCCACGATGCCCAGGGCTTTTTGTATTTAATTACCCGAACCGGCGTAACCGGCACCGGGGGCTTAGATGTGGATTATATTGCCCACCACGCCCGAGAACTGCGCGCGCAAACCAGTGTGCCTATATGCCTTGGTTTTGGAATTAGCACTGCAAAAGACATTCGCCAACTAGCCCCCCATGCAGATGGTTTAATAGTGGGAAGTGCCTTGGTAAAATTAGTGGCGGAGCACAAAGATAACCCCGATTTAACAAAAATAATAGCCCAAGCAGTGTGTGAGTTAAAAGCTGCTTGTAAATAGAGGAAAATCATACTATCTTTGCTCCAAGTTTTGTGGGTCAAACACCACCTGCAAAAATTATTCACCAAGGTGTTTATTGTAGGTAAACCATGTATCATGGACCAAAAGCAAAAGTAGCCCGTTCATTGGGTCTAGCTGTTTCTCCAAAAACAGAAAAAGTTTTAGAACGCCGTAATTTTGGACCCGGCCAACACGGTCAAGGTCGTCGTAGGGCTCCATCAGTTTATAAAACCCAACTTGTAGAAAAACAAAGATTGCGTTTTACTTATAATATTTCGGAAAAAGATATGTCGCGAGTTTTCCGTGATGCTAACCGTTTAGTTGGTTCCACTGGGGACTGGATTATGGTTATTTTGGAATCTCGTTTAGATGCAGTAATCTATCGCATGGGTTTTGCTCGCACCATGTTTGCCGCTCGTCAATATGTGGCTCACGGTCACTTCTTGGTAAATGGTAAGCGCAACTTTACTCCTTCTCGTCGTATCAAAGAGGGAGATGTTATCGAAGTGCGCGAACGCTCCAAAAATCATGTTCAAATTGCGGAAGCTATACAAGGAGCTCCAGAACCACCACCGTATTTGGAAGTGGATAAAGGTAAAATGCAAGGTAAAATGATCACTCGCCCTTTGCGCGAGCAGATTCCTGTTACTTTAAATGAACAGCTTGTGGTGGAGTATTATTCTCGTTAATAAAATCTGTTTTAAAGCATTTCGTCTTTTGGAAATGCTTTTCATAGATAAAATAGTGCTATATATCGAGAAAAAAACAAATCTACCTAACAAATGTGTATTATTAATCTATAATGTGCAATGATTTAGTTTAATGGGTGTTTGGTATGCTAGTTTTAGAAACAATAAAAAATCGTCGTTCTGTTAGAAGCTTTGAGTCTAAGTCCATAACTGCAGAAGATTTATTAGAAATTTTAACTGCAGGCACTTGGGCACCATTTTATGGTAGTGGTGAACCATGGCATTTTATTAAAGTGGGTGCTCAAACCCGCGCTAAAATTAGTGAACATTATTCACAGTATATGGAAGCTGGTCCTCTCAAAAGCCCAGATTTCCCGGAAGAGCGCAAAGCTTTTGTACGAGAGTTTGTAAAAGATTTCGGTAATGCAGCAGAATTGATTGTTGTAAAACATTCAGCTCCTCAAAGCCCCTTAGATGAGCATGACTTTCCTTTAGCTTCAGCGGCGGCAGTACAAAATATTTTGCTTGCTGCATGGGAAAAGGGAATCGCTAGCGTGTGGCTTTCCATAGGAGTAATTCCTGGTGTGCGTCAAGAACTGCAATTGGCAGAAAAGGAAGATATTGCTGGAGTAATTGCTTTAGGCTATGCCAAGCAAGTGCCTCCTGCGCAAGCGCGTACCCCAGTGACTGAAAGATTGATAGAATTACCTTAATTTTTGCCATAGCGATGTGTGCGGGTTTCTCCTTTTGCCCAATCATATTTCGCTATGGCACTTTTTTATTGCAAATCCATATAAAATCTGCTATTATATTTAAATGAATAAAGCAAATATTGAAAAAGCTCTTAAAATCGAGTGGAATGATGAATATTCTTTAGGCGATCCTATAATTGATAAACAACATCGCACTATTATAGAATATTCCAAATTAGTGTTTGAAACCACAGAACCCAAAGAAGTAGTTAGAAGGGTCTTAGATTTGTATGTATATACGCGCAAACATTTTTCCAGCGAAGAACAGATAATGCGTGAGCGAAAGTTTAATTTGTTGTCAAAACATCGTGAACAGCACAATGCTATTATCACAAGATTAAGCGAATGTATGGAAGAAATTAAAATTAATCCTGAAAAAGCCCATAAATTGTTGCATGAGGTTATGTCAGAATGGATTATTAAGCATATTTTAACAGAAGATATGAAAATTCCCAAGCCATGAATAAACAAGTTTTTATTGTAGCCACTGCTAATGCAGGTAAGTTGCGTGAGTTCAGCCAAGCTTTGGGAACAGAATATTACGATTTTAAAACCATGCAGGAAATGGGTTTTGAACGAGAAATTCTTGAGAATGGAGAAAGTTTTGCAGAAAATTCTTTGATTAAAGCTAAGACAGTCTATGATTTTTTGCGGGAAAAGGGGATAAAGGTAGCGGTGCTAGCCGATGATAGTGGTTTAGCAGTTCAAGCTTTAGATGGTGCACCAGGGGTGCATAGTGCTCGTTATGCTGGGCCAGAAGCCACAGATGCGGATAATAATGCAAAGCTATTACATGAGCTAACTTCTCAGACAAATCGAGGAGCTAGTTTTGTATGCTGGTTGAGCTACATAGATTCTACAGGTGAAGTTTATCAGTTTAAAGGTGAATGCCCGGGAACTATTCTCCACGCACCCCAAGGGGAGCAAGGTTTTGGTTACGACCCTTTATTCCAGCCTAATGGTTTTGCGCAAAGTTTCGCAGAAATGTCGGTGGAGCAAAAAAGGGTTTTAAGCCATCGCGGTCAGGCCATATCTTTGTTAGAACAGTTTTTACAAAGTCCGTGAATTTGGATTTGAAAACTGTCTAGCTTAAAGTGATGCTGCTTACAAAGCACTGCAATAAAACGCTCTAGTTCTGCAGAGTAAACCTCCGTAATATCACCACACTCTCTGCAAACTAAGTGCTCGTGAGGCTTTCCTTTTTCTACTTTTTCGTAATGCAGGTGCCCATGTCCAAAATCAGCTTCGGTCAAGATTCCCGCCTCAGCCATGAGCTTTAAGTTGCGATATAAAGTAGCTCTGCTCACTTGAAGCTTGTCTTGCTGCATATAGAAAAGTAAATCTTCGGCACTAAAATGATCACTGCGCTCAAAAATTGCTTGGAGAATAAGCATTCTTTCTTGAGTGACTAACATATTGCGCTTACTCAAAAAACTTTTATATTGTGCTGTGGCCTCTTCTAAAGTCATAAATGTTTCACCAAAAGCGTAAAAACTTAAAGTTTACATTAGATAATGTAGTTAGAACTTTAGTATTGTGCTAGTTTAGCGCATAAAAGCACGATAAATGGTGTTTATAGCATTTTCAAAGTCGCAATGGTCAACACCAATGATTATGTTGATTTCAGAACTACCTTGATCAATAATGCGGATATTGATTTCGGCCTCGGCAATAGCTTGGAAAAGCGTTGCGGCTACGCCAATTTTGTTGGTCATTCCATGGCCTACAGTGGCGATTAGAGCTATATCTTTAGAAACTTTAATTAAATCGACATTTAATTGCTGTTGTATTTTTTCTAAAACTTCGGATTCGACTTTTTCGAAGTGGCTTTGCTCTAAAATTACTGACATGGAGTCAATGCCTGCGGGGGCGAGTTCCCATGATAAATTAAGTTCCTCTAAAATCACCATTAAACGCCGTCCAAAACCGCGTTCTTTGTTCATCATGAATTTTTCTACATGAAGCATGGCAAAGCCTTTACGACCAGCTACTCCAGTAATTACATGGGAATATTTATCAGTTTGTGGAATAATTAAAGTGCCTGCATCTGCAGGTTTATTAGTGTTTTTGATGCTTATAGGAATGTTCTTATCTCTACAAGGCGTAATAGCTTCATCATGCAAAACGCTAGCCCCTGAGTATGCTAGTTCGCGAATTTCCGCATAGCTAACATGAGTCATGGGTAAAGGATTTTCCACTATATTGGGATTGGCCATTAATAAGCCAGAAACATCAGTCCAGTTTTCATAAAGGGTAGCATCGCAAGCTTTGGCTAAAATAGAGCCTGTGATATCTGATCCGCCTCGACTAAAAGTTTTAACTTCGCCTTTGGTGTTTGCACCGTAAAATCCAGGGATCACAGTGATTTTATCTGTGTTTATAGTTTCTGCAATGTTGCGATAACTTTCATCGCTTACTTTATAGCGATTATTAAACTGGATTAGGGGAAAGGCATCTACAAATTCGGCATTTAAAAATTCTGCCATAATTCGAGCGCACAAAAATTCTCCGCGGGAGACTAAAAAATCTTCCGTAATTTCTTGAGCTTGGCTTTTAAGTTGCTCTTGCAATAAATTTAAGTCTTTCTGCACTTCAGATTGTACGCCTAAATCCGCAACTATTTCTAAATAACGATCACTAATAAGCTTCCAAGGTTCACTAAAGTCTAGGTTTTTAGTCGCCAAGTCGTAAGTAGAATAAAAAAGGTCTGTGAGCTTAGTCTCTGTTTCATGGCGTTTACCGGGGGCAGAAACCACTATAATACGACGCCGTTTATCAGAATCTACTATGGTTTTGATTTTTTGAAATTGTTGAGCGTCAGCAACAGAACTACCACCAAATTTGCAAACCACTAAATCTTTCACAATAAACCTCTAGTTAAATACTTTATTATGTATCAATGCTTAATTGCATAGAAAAGATAGTAAGAATGTTTGCTCAGTATTTAGGCTAAATCCTTTTAAAGTAGAGGGAAATTTATTTAACTTTAGTCCATGAGTATTTTTAGTGTTGATTTTAAAGTGAGGGATTACGAGTGTGATTTACAAGGGGTGGTAAATAATAGCGTTTACCAAAACTACTTGGAGCATACTAGGCATGAATATTTGTTATCTCGTGGTCTAGATTTTCCTACCTTAACTGAACAAGGGATTTATTTGGTGGTGGTGCGTGCAGAATTGGATTATCGCAAAGCTCTGCGCCCCCAAGACAGATTTCGGGTGACTTTGCACCCTAAATTATACGGCAAATTGCGCGTTATTTTTTACCAAGATATTATTCTTGATAATAGCGAATTAATTTTACAAGCTCAAATCACAGCCACAGCTATAAATCCACAAGGCAAACCCATAGCTGTGCCTGAAATTATGCAGAAATTGGTGGAGTAAGGCTTTTTAATTCATGGAAGGTCCAGCTTGCAAGAGCGCGTCTTTGATTATATCTGGGGTTAAAATTTCTGGTAAAACTAAAGCTTGTTTCAAGCCTGTGCCATAAACAAGATACAAAGGCACCCCGCTACGACCGTGTTTGCGCAGTTCTTGGGCGATGGTGGCATCGGTCTTGGTCCAATCTGCTTTTACCATGACCACTTCAAATTCGTTAAAAAGTTCTTTGATAGAATTTAGTGAAAGCACCCCTAATTCATTGGCTTTACAAGTTAAACACCAATCTGCAGTAAAATCCACAAATATGGTTTTTCCCTGGGCTTGCAGTTCTTGTATTAGTTGCGGACTCCAAACATGCCAACCTTGTGCATCTTTAGCCCAGATATCGGTGCTGCTGATGGTGTGGGCCTTTTCTTCTTGTTTAAGGGCGGGTTGCACAGCATAAAACCATCCTCCCAGGGCTAAAATCACCAAAATTAGCCATGATAGCAAAACATGGCTAGCTTTTTTACCAGGTGCTCCCAAAAAGCCGATAATCCACGCTCCAAAGCCTAGCAACAATAAAAGCACTAAAGTTGCAACTACAACATTTAAAGCGGTGGCTTTTCCTAAAACCCATAGCAGCCACACCGCTGTTCCCATTAACAAGAAGCCCAAGAATTGTTTAAAAAGCAGCATCCAAGATCCTGGTTTAGGTAGCCAAGATAAACTTCGTGGGAAAATCGCAAAAATCATAAAGGGAAAAGCCAAACCTAGCGCGGTGGCGGTAAAAAACAGAAATAAAATTAAGGGTGGCCGACTAAAAGCAAAGCCCATGGCTGAGCCTAAAAAAGGCGCTGAACAAGGGGTGGCGAGTAAGGTCATCAAAACACCGTTAAAAAAGGCCCCGCCAAAGCCAGATTTACTGGTGAGTTTACCCATACCCGTTTGCGTGGAACTAGGCAACCAAATTTCGTAAACACCAAACAGATTTAGGGCAAATAAAACCATCAAAATTGTCATAAGCAGCAAAAATATGGGGTTTTGGAACTGAAATCCCCATCCAGCATGTCCTCCAGCTGTTTGCACTAAAATAATCGCCCCGGCTAAAACCCAAAAAGAAATTAATACCCCAGCGGTCATGGTGAAAGTTAGTCCTAAAAGACGACGGCGAGATTCTTGAGCTTGTTGGGTAAGACTTAGAACTTTAATGGAAAGTACGGGTAGCACACAGGGCATTAAATTGAGTATTAAACCGCCTATAAATGCAAAAAGTAACATTAAAAGCCAGGTGGGGCGGTTTTTAGAATTTGCGGTATCGTCGCTTAAAGTGGTGGTATTTAAAAGCGGAGCTTCATCTTTGAAAGAGTTTTTTTTTAGAGTAGATGTCCCTAATTGCTCTGAAAATTTAACTTCTATTTCTGTGGGTGCCAGGCACATTCCTTGGCTACAAGCTTGATAGTTCAATGTTGCAACGGTTGAAATGCTATCATAATCGTCCTTAAGTTCAGCAATGGGTAGAATAATGCTAAATGTATCGGAAAAAGTAGAGATTTCCATATCTAAGGCATCAATAAACTCTTTTTGGGCAGTGGGGTAAATAGTCGGAGCATAAGTTATGCCTGTAGCAGTGGCATTTACCGTGGTTGGCACCAAAAAATCATCCCCTGGGGCATTGGAGTTTATACTCCAGCCAGAATCCACTTGCAATCTTAATTGCAGGTATGAATCTTCACTTAAAGTTCCTTGGGAATAAAAGATTTCTACTCTGGGTTCATTCATATCTTGACCAAAATCAAAGGCAGAAATGTCCGTTTGGGCAAAAATATTTGAACACCAAAAGAGTAAACAAAGCAAACAAATGTTTTCAAAATGCTTCATAATGGGTATCTCCAAGGCTATAAAATAAGAAAAGTTACAAAAAAAAGTAACTGATACTAAATTGTTTTTGTTGGAAAATCAGGAAGTGTCTTATATGTTTTTTTTAAGGAGCTGAAATGAATATAAGGCGGGAGGGTCTCCACTTCAAAATTGCTGAGTTATATAAAAATAATGCTATGAAAGTCTATAGAGTATGTTATAGGTATGTAAAAAGCCATCAAATAGCCCTTGAACTACGGCAAGAGGTTTTTTTCAGGGTTTTTAAAAAATATCATACATTAAGAAATTTAAAAGCTGTGAATTCATGGTTGTATAGGATTGCTGTAAATATCAGTTTAGATTATTTAAGGAGTCAAAAAAGACGGCCTATTTTGATTTCATTGGGTGATTCTGGGTCTCCACAACATGAAGTTAAAGATAATACGCCAACTGCTGATAAGCAGTTGGAGTTAGAAAGTGAATTAAATTATCACTTAAGGGAATTAGACAATTTTACTAGGGAAGTAGTAGATTTGCGTTATGTTATGGGTATGACTTTACGAGAAATAGCTAAGCATAAAGGCGTTTCCACTAGACAAGTGCGCAATTATATGTCGAGTTTTGATCGAAAAATGCGTAAATACCGTAGGGTTATTGGCCATAATGGCCAAAGAAAAGGTAACTTTGCTAAATGCCCTTACTCTTATTCATCTTATGCACAACCATTGTCGCTACGGCGACCACCTGGGAATCGTGGTCTGCACCATACGACTATCACGGCGCTACATTCAGTGAGGGAGAAATATGGATAGCTACTGATGGTGGCCTGCGTTCAATAGATTTAAAGACGGATAAAACCCAGACTTTTGTCGCATCCGATGGCTTAGAAGAAACAAGCCAAGTTGCAGTTGCAGTGGATGAAGAACAAAATGTTATAGTGCTTTCAAAGTCAGGGCTTTTGGCGCAATTAAAAAAAGGTCAAAAAAGATTTAATGTATTGTCGCGGTCTATGGTGGAAAAAGCTGATATTCCATTAAAAAATGGCTTACATTTACGACCAGGTTTTGCTGTGATAGCTTTTGAGCATCGCGTGGTAATTTTTGATTTAAAAAAAAGAACAGCTGTTATCACTTTTACGCAAATGGCAAGTTTTAATGCCATTCAAGAGAAGATTGTTGGTATTGTTTTGCACAAGGATACCCTTTTTGTAGCAAATTCGCAAAAAGTTTTTAAGCGTTTTATAGATTTTCCCAACTTGGCAAGCGATCTCCGTTTAGCAGATCCATCAACTTGGGATGAACTAAAGCATCAATCGCCAAAAGTGGGAAGCATATTTTATGACCATAAAAAAGGCATACAAGTGAGCGAGTATAAGGCTTTTACCTATAGCTTGAGTAATGGCAAATTCGATCAGGTTATCACAGATGAAAAAGTAGGCGTGTGGGTTAATGGAGATTCTCTAAAGTTTAAAGATTTTTGGGATGAAGATGAAGTGTTTCTTCCCCAATGGATGGGAGTCAATCCCTTAGATTCATGCAGGTGGATTTTGAGTTCCGATCAAATTTGGCAGCATTGTAAGGGCAAAACAACTTTATGGAAAGATCCTAACGAGTTTCCTGCGGGAGTGGTAACCACAGTTAGCGTGCGCCCGGGGATAGAATTTGTGGCTTGGATGCACCCTTATCAAGTGAAGATTCCAGTAAATGGTGATTTTATAGCTTATGATTTTCGCTATGGTTCCCACTATTTCGATGATTCTAAAGGGCAAGATGCCAACCAGCCGCTTAAAACCATGGTAATTAACGATGCGGGTTTTGTTTTTACAGGAACATGGGGTGGAAGTGTGTTTTCTCGAAGTCCCGACGACTATTTTTATAGAAATTTTCATAAAGCCAATGGAGACTGTATGGATTCATGGTCTGGGGATTATTCTATAGTGCGTGGGGTGAACAAGACATTAAATGAAAATACCATGTTCTTTAGCTATTGGGGTGAGACGGGAGAAAATAATTATGGCATAGCCTGGTTAGATGATGAGCATAATCTCTATTGCGGCAATGATATAGGTTCTTCCATGGTTTCTGGTCCCATATTATCCATTAAAAATAGCAAAGGTAATTACGATGTTTTTTCGGTCTATGAACATGGTATCGGCGCTTGGGATGGAGATATGGATTTTATGACTTTGGCGCCTACGAGAAGCAAAGAGTTAAAAGTAGTAAAGCGTCAAAAAGTATATACTGGCGCTTTAGGTTACGCTCGAGATATTAGCTGGGACACCAAAAACGGACGCTTATGGTTAGCAGGGATTTCGCATTTGGGTTATTACGAACCTGGTACAGATTCGGTGATTATTCCTTTGAGTATTCGCGGCATAGAGTCTGCTGAATACACTGCTTTAGAGGTGGATAGACATGGTGATTTGTGGGTGGGTACTCGTAGTCATGGAGTTTTTCACATTAAATTGCAAAATAACATGGCTGATTCTTTACTTGCCACCAATATTACTAGCAAGGACGGTTTACTTTCAAACACCGTTTTAGATTTAGCCATAGACGGTGCTTTAGGTAGGGTGATTTTTGCTCATGATATAGGAGTTTCGGTTTACCACACATTTGCTGTGCGTTTCGATGAGGGGTATTTGGAAGAAAACTCAAAACCCATTAAAGTTTATCCCAACCCCTTTAGGCCAGGAAAACATCAATATGTTACCATAGATAATATTAATTCCACTGGAGCCTTTAATTTATTCAACTCCGCAGGCAAAGTGGTAAAAACATTTTCTAGTGCAGAAATGGTGGGTGGCGGTGTGAAATGGGATGGTATTATGGCCAATGGAGAACTTGCGCCTCCAGGGGTTTATCATTATGTGGTACGGCATAATAACAAAGCCCATCGCGGACGACTTTTGATAATTCGCTAATATGATGGAAACAAAGCAAAATAAGCATTTAGTACTAGTTTATGTGCAAAATCCATGGTATTATCCGCATATAGAACGCCATTGGCGCGCATTGAGTAAAAAATATGTACAAATAACAGTTTTGGCGTGCTTTTCTGAAGCACCACAGCAGTCTTTGTCCGAAGTGAATTTCGTTTCAATGGGGGAATTGCCTCAGGGAATTATAGGTTTTTTGAAGTTTATGTTAAAAGTATGGCGTTGGTTGCTTTGGCATAAGTGGGATATTTGTCAAGCTACGGATCCACCGTGCTTATTTCCCGCAGCTTTAGTTTCCAAAATAAAATTTAGGCCTTTGGTGTATTTTTCCATGGAGTTATTTCAACATACTCCAGCTTTGACTAACAAAAAACTTAAAAGGAAAATTTGGTACAAATTAGAGAAGTTTGGGGTGAAAAATAGCTCTAAAGTAGTTACTGTTAATCAAAGTGTAGCCGATCGCCTGCAAGCTAAATTTAAGCTAAACACAGTAAATGTAGTGCGCAGCATTCCAGAAGTGCAAAAAGAGCAAAAAGCTCCAGTGAATTTAAGAAGTCGCTTTACTTTAGCCGAAGATGATTTTATCTTAATATATCAAGGGGCCTTAGAGCCAGGGCGTGGCATAGAGTTTTGTTGCGATGCTCTGAAACAAAGATCAAAAGTTCATTTTATCATTTTAGGTTTGGGTGAATTAGAGTCTTGGGTACAAGAGCGGGCAGAAAAGCAAAGCAATGTGCATTATGCTGGAGCTTTTGATTTTGTTGAACTAATGCGTTGGGCAACAGGGGCTCAAGCTGGCTTGGTATGGATTGAACCCATTGCCGAAAGTTATAGGCTATCCTTACCGGGCAAGCTTTTTGAATACATGCACAATTTAACCCCTGTGTTAGCTTCGCCTTTGCCTGAAATTTCACGCATTGTGCAGGAGTATCAGGTGGGAATTGTGGCAAAAGATCTGAAAAAAGAGGGTTTTTTGCAAGCTTTGGATGCGCTAGTGGCAAAAAAAGATAATTTTGGGGAAGATTTACTTCGTGCGCAAAAGGAGTTATCTTGGGAGCAAGAACAGAAAAAGCTATTGGAGGTGTATCATGGGTTTTAAAAGTCTTTGTTGGGGATTCGCAGTGCTTTGCTTAGTTTCTTGTGCATCTCATAGGCAAAATGCGGTGTGTAGTGAAATTCGCTATAGATTGGATAATATGGATTATAATGACGATCAAAAAGAGTGGATAGAAGAAGAATGGCGCGCTTGCATAGCTGAGCGCGACTCGTTGGCGATTATAGATGGAGAAAAATACGAAACTTTGCTAGAAGAGTACTAATAGTGATTAGCAAATTATATAGTGTAAGTAAAAATAATTTACCTAAGATGTTAATTTCCATTGCCGACGATATCAATGGTTTGGGTGGAAAATGCTACTTGGTGGGGGGCCAAGTGCGCGATCAGCTTTTAGGGCGCGTAGATGGGCGAGATTTTGACATAGAAGTTTATCATATTAATCACAAACAGCTATTAGCGGTGCTAAAAAAATATGGAAAGCCAAATTTGGTGGGAAAATCTTTTGGGGTTTATCATTTGGTGCGCCACGGCATAGAATTTGATTTTTCTTTTCCCCGCACCGAAAGCAAAATAGGAGTGGGGCACCGAGCATTTGCGGTGGAAACTGACCCGAATTTAGATTTTAAAACCGCCGCTTCTCGCCGGGATTTTACCATTAACGCCATGGGCTTGGAATTGCCTAGCTTAGAATTAAAAGATGAATTTAATGGAAAAAAAGATTTAGAAAACAAGATTTTACGGCATATTGGTCCTGCTTTTAGTGAAGATTCGCTGCGCGTGCTACGCGGAGTGCAGTTTGCTGCGCGTTTTCAACTCAATGTGCATCCCGATACCATAAAGATTTGCCGCGAACAAGATTTGCGAGATTTGTCTAAAGAACGCCTATGGGAAGAGTTTTGCAAGTGGATGCGAGCTATCAAGCCCTCCATGGGGCTAAAAGCTTTTGTGGAAATGGATTTGACTAAGTTTTTTTCGCAAATTAAACCCTTAACAGGTTCATGGGAAAAACTGGGAAGCTTGTTAGATAAATGCGTAGCTGAAGATTTAGAAAATGATTATGATAAATTGATTTTGATGTTTAGCGCTTTGTTAGCAGGGACAAGCTTGCAGGGTGTAGAAGAATTTTTACGCAGCATTACCCAAGAACAAAAAATGTTAAAAAGCATTCCAGCGTTGTGGGTCTCTGGACGGGATTTAATGACGCAAATGGTTGCCCAAAAAGATTTTAGCGACGGGGATTTACGCAGATTTTCTTTGCGTAGCCCCATGTTTTTGATGCTTTTTTACGCCCAATGTTTAGCAGAGGTTAAATATCCTAATAAAACTTTTGCTTGGGAGGAATTACAAAAACGGGTGCAGATTCTAGAAATTATGCGTGTTGCTCCCACGCCTTTCTTGACGGGAAAAGCTTTGCAAGAGCTAGGCTTTAAACCAGGTAGGCATTTTGGAGAGATTATAGCCCAAAGTTTTGAAAAACAGTTAGATGGGGAATTTAATAGTATTGAAGATGCAAAAAATTGGGTGCGCAATACTATTCCCAGCGTAAATTCTTAAAAAATAGACCTTTGAGTACTGAAAATACTATCAGAGGAACTTGAATAATTTCCACCACTGGTAGCCATACTAATAGTTTAAAACATTTTAGTCGCCACCCGCCAATACCTAGCATTATAGCATCTACAGCAAATTTGACTATGAAGGAGCCCACCCACCAGCTCCATGGTGTAAGTCCAGCTAATGAGAATAAAGGTCCTACCAAAAGCCAGCAATAAAAGCAGAAAATCAGAGTTAAAAATAGAGTATATGCGGGATTGCCGTATTTAGTACCATTAGAGGACCAACGAGCTCTTTGATTGAGCAAAGCTTTCCAAGAATCTACCGGAGCTGTGGCCACGGCAGCGTCAGGTTCCAGGTTGTAGCAGTAATCAACGGGTTCTTTAATCATTTTATGCACTAACATATCGTCGTCGCCCGACATATATTGCATTAAATCGCTAAATCCACCTACTTTATAAAATAAATCTTTGCGGTATGCTAAAGCTGCGGCGCTAGCCACCATGGGCATTTTATTGGAAAATCCGGCGGCCTCAATCAAGGTAAAGCCCAAAGTATCGAGTTTTTGGTAAGAATGCAAAATCGAATTGGAGCCAAAGTTTTTTTTGGGACCTTGTACTATGGCAATATTATTTTCAAAACGACTGGCCATTAGTCTTAACCAACCGGGAGGAGGGATACAATCTGCGTCCATAGTCATTAAAATTTCGTGTTTAGCAATGGCGAAACCTGTTTCTAAAGCTCTTTTTTTGGGAGATGGAAGGTCGGGGGCATCCATGGGAACGCTTAAAACGTTAAAATTTGAGTGTTGTGTGGCAAAATCATTCAAAATATTGAGGGTGTTGTCTGTGGAGCGATCATTGACGCAAATAACTTCCCATTTTCCTGAGTAATCTTGTTGGGAAAGGGCTTTTAAGGTATTTAATGCGTAGTTCTCTTCGTTGTGAAGCGGAACTACCACAGAAACCGAAGGTGTCGCTTGAGAGTCCTTGGCGCCCTGAGAACGCAAAATTCCCAAGGTAAAATAATGCATAGTTAGTGCATAAATTGCACATAAGACAGTAATTACAACTAAGCTCAGCATAAAAATCTTTAAAATTCAAATATAATCATATAGAATCATTTAACTGGCAAAAATAAATATAATTTGCAATAATTAATAATGATTCAACTAGAAAGGCGTTTGATTTGTTATTTTCAAATAAAAGACTGAGAGGAATTAATGAAAACTCTAAAAATAATGCTCTTTGTGAGTTTATTCGTTGGCGTAAGCTTTGCTCAAATCCAAACTGTCCCAGGAAAAGGGACCATTGATTGGACTAACAGAACTGTTGAGGCAGTGGGAATAGGCGCTCCTAATCCAAATATGCCAGAAGTTACAGCTAGACCTATGGCTATTAGGGCTGCTCGTGATGTGGCTTTGCGCAATGCTTTAGAGTTAGTAAAAGGATTGCAATTAAATTCTACCACTACCGTGGAGAACCTTATGGTGCAGAATGATGCTATTCGCACCACGGTGGAAGGTAAAATCTCTACTTTTCAAGCTAGTGAGCCACGCTATATGTCCGATAAAACCATTGAGATAACTGTAAAAATCCCCATGGATTCGGGCTTAGTAGATGCAATTAGCACACCATCCCAGCAAATAACACCGGTTTCTACCCCTGCTGCTTCTAGCCCACCTGCAAATAAAAGCCATAGTGGCTTAATTATAGACGCTCGAAAAGTTGGGGTTATTCCTGCCTTGGCACCTAAAATCATTGATGAAGATGGCAAAGAAGTTTATGGCGTTAGTTTTGTGGGTCGCGATTGGGTGCTAAAATGGGGTACAGTGGGCTATGCTAAAACCACGAAACAGGCAATGACATACAAGGAGCGAATTGGATCTAATCCCAAAACCATAACAGCGATTAATTCGTCTGGGTCAATTAGGTGTGATTTAGTTATTTCTAATAAAGATGCTCAGCAAATTCGCCAACTTGCAAAATC
The DNA here is from genome assembly GCA_012511955.1 of Fibrobacter sp. Lineage (GTDB taxonomy): Bacteria > Fibrobacterota > Fibrobacteria > Fibrobacterales > Fibrobacteraceae > JAAZFC01. Next base: position 29,248 of record JAAZFC010000070.1, read on the forward strand.
ATCTAAGCTTTTATCTGATGGCAGAGTAATGGTGGTTGTAAAATAGCGAGGGTAAAATGAAATTATACAAGTTTGTTTTTGTAATTCTTTGTTTTTGGGCTGGAGCTTTTGCTCAGAGCAAAGAAATAATTGTGGAAAGTGTAGGTTTTGGAGTTAGTCAAAACGATGCTATTACCCAAGCTAAACGTGAAGCTTTAGCCAAGGGAATAGGACAAATGCTCACTAGCCAAACTGAAGTAGAAAACTTTATGGTTAAGCGCGATGTGATTTTAACTGAAACCATGGGTCATGTTAAAAATTTTAAGGTGTTAAAAGAATCCCAAGGTAGCGACGGTGCTTGGGAAGTGCACATTAAGGCTTCAGTCAGCGAAGAAGGGTTAGCCAAGGATTTGGCAGCTCTTAAAATTTTAATGCAAACTTTGGGCAATCCTCGTATCGCATTTTTAGTTAAAGAAACTGTGATGGGAAATGCGGATCCTAGTGCCCAAAATGCAGAAGCAATGCTTTTAGAGTTTTTAAAGCCAAAGATTTTCGCGTGGTAGATCCCAATCAGGCTTTGCGTTTTAGAGAAAGTGCTGACGGTGTGAAAGCTGTAGGTGGAGATCCCCAAGCTGCTGCTAAATTAGGGGATATGTTAAATGCTGAGGTTATAGTGGTGGGTTCTGCGGTGGCTCAAGAAAATGATGTTTCTTCTATTAAAGGTTTAGCGGGAACTGGTGTTAAATCAGCCTCTGCGGTGGTTTCATTAAAAGCATTTAATGTTTCTACTAGGGAGATTTTAGCCGCTAAGTCAGCCAATGGCGCCATGGTTAATGTAAGTCCCATAGTGGCAGGAAATAAAGCCATTGAAAAAGCCATCCACGCTTTGCTTGCATCTCAGGGCGGCTTTTTTGAAAGTATAGTGGAAAATTGGAGGCGTAGTGCTGCTGATGGGCAAAATTTTGTGGTAGAAGTTTCTGGTGTTGATGAGTTTTCCCAAATAAGAGTATTGCGCGACATCATAGCTACCAAAGCGACCAAAGTGGAACAAAGATCTTATCAAAAACCTCTTTTAATTTTTGAAGTTACCCGCCCTGGTACAGCAGAAGATCTCGCAGGAGTCTTAGATGCCTTGCAAATTGAGGGGCAAAAACTGTCTGTGGAAGGGTTAAACGGAAATATTATTAACATAAGCGTAACAAAAGCTAGTGAATAATCGTCTATACTTGTGTGTATAGTCAAGAAGCTCAAAAAATAATTGAGGGATGTAATCCCGCCCAGTTAGAAGCCATCGTTCATAAGCACGATGAAAGTGGTCCTTTGTTAATTTTAGCCGGAGCTGGTTCTGGCAAAACAGCGGTGCTTACTCGCAGAATGCAGTGGCTGATTCAATGTGAAAAGGTAGATGCGCAAAACATTTTAGGTTTGACATTTACAGCTAAAGCTGCTGCAGAAATGCGGGAACGTTTGACCACTGCCACGCCTTTGTTGTGTACTTTTCACTCTTTAGCATTAAAATTGTTGCGCGAAGAGCATAAAGGCAAAACTCATTGGCAAAGACTAGGCTTTTCCCAAGCGCCCATGCCTGTAGAGCAAAATTTGGGGCAATGGATAAATCATCTAATATCTTGTGGTTTGCAAGGCAAAAAGGTTGACCGCGCAGATCTTTTTAATCCTGATTTTAAAATAGATGCTAAAGTTTTGCAAAAAATAAGGCGACCATTTTTAGAAAGTGGGAAAATATCTTTTGACGATATGATCTGGCTCGCCATAAATCTATTAGAAGAGTTTCCTGAAGTGCGGGCTGCGGTGCAAAAGCAATGGCGCTACTGTTTAGTAGATGAATATCAAGATATTAACCCCGAACAATATCGCTTGGTGCGCCTAATTGTGGGGGATAGCCCGAATTTATTTGTGGTGGGCGATGATGATCAGGCGATTTATGGATTTAGGGGAGCCGATGTGCGCAATATTTTGCGTTTTCAAGATGATTTTCCCCAGTGTAAGGTGGTGAAGTTAGAGCTGAATTATCGTTCCACCCCAGCCATTTTAGATTTAGCAAATAAAATATTCACCAACAAGCCTGTAGCTTTGCGTAAATCACTGCGGGCTGGAAGCAATCGCAGCGATGCTTTATTTAAAGAAAACAGCAAAGTTGAGTTGTGGAAATGCGAAAATTCTGTGATAGAATTTGATAAAATGGTGCAAGCTATGGAGGCATGGAGGGCTCAATATGATTTGCCTTGGTCTGCTTTTGCCATATTAGTGCGTTTTCATCGTTTGGGGGAATGGTACGAGGCTGCTTTGCGCCAGCGGAAAATCCCCGTGGGTGAAGAAGAGGAAGGAGTTGCCATAGAAACTGTGCATGCCTCTAAGGGTTTACAATATCCTATTGTGTTTTATGCGGGAATTGCCGAGGGGTTAACGCCTTCTTTACCTCGTACGCAGAAAAAAGCTAAAATTGAAGCTCATCACGAAGAAGAACGCCGTTTATTTTATGTGGGGGTAACTAGAGCAGAATGTCGCTTAGTTTTATTATTTTGTAAACTACGGCATTGGCAAGGTGCTTTGCAAAACTTTAAACCATCTCGTTTTTTAACAGTGGTGGAGCATAAGGCTTCAAGGAGAACAAATATGCTGCTATTTAGTAAGTTGATTCGAGCTATACAGATTATTGCGTTTATGTTTGCAGGTGTAGTGCAAGAGTTTGTTTTGCGCATTTTTGGTAAAGCTGATCAGGCTTGGATAGACAGAAAGCTTTTAAACTGGTCTGCTTTTACCACAAAAGTTGTGGGTTTTGATTTTGCCACGGTGGGAAAAGAAAATTTAGAATTAGTGGATTGGAGTCGCCCCGTATTTATAGTTTGCAATCACCAATCTTTTTTAGATATTCCAGTATTGCTGCAGGGGCTGAATCGCCGTTTTGGATTTATCGCCAAAAAGGAACTAAATGCCATACCGCTTTTAGGGTATTGGATGCGCAAAATAGGCTGTTTGATTATTGATAGAAAAAAAAGAGGGATAGGTAAAGAAATTGCGCAAAATTTAAAAAATTCTAAAATGGTACCTCATATTGCAATATTTCCAGAAGGTACCAGAAGCACTGATGGGAATTTAGCTGCTTTTAAATCAGGTGCTTTTCGTTATGCAGTAGATTTTGAAGGGACAATTTTACCTGTTGTGTTAAAAAATACCCGCGCAGGTTGGGAAGATAGAAGCTCTTTTAAAAATAGTGTAAAAGGCGAATGTATGGTTTTGGCTCCATTAGATATGAAAGTAAAGCCTATGAATCATAAAGATCTACAGGCTTTAGTAAGGGAGACAATGAAAAAAAGCTTATAAAAGATTAAACTTCTTTAGGAGCAAACACATTGTTGAGCTTTTCCATGGTTAAATTATAGGTATCATTAAAAAGCTTTCCAGCAGGTCCTGGCAAGTTTCCTAAAGTGTTTTTTGCTTGTTTAAATCCTTCTTCTATGGCATTGCGAATCTCATTGATATAAGTGTCATCATCTATATCTTGTGCTAAACTTCTAAAAGACATGGCAAATTCTACAATGCGATTTGAAGTGTTTTCAGCGTTCCAATACTCAGGAACTTCAGCAACTTCCACATCATCGCCTATTTTATAGAGAATGTCATCGCCAAAATCAACTTTGATGGCTTCATTTTTAGATGCTTTGTGAGCTTGCCCCACCATTTCTAAAAGTTTGGACTTGATTTCACCCTTAAAAGCGTGGTAGTCAAAGTCTTTAAAAGAAATAGAACTCTTCTTTTGGCTTTTCTCTACTTCCTCAGTGTTTTCATTTGCTGATGGGGTGTAAGTATCTTGAGAAGATACTTTATTTCTGGAATTTTCAACATTTTGATTTTTGGGGTACTTATTTGCAATAGCATCATAAGTTGAAACTGTTGAAGTTATAGCTGTGGCTTTCATATTACCTCCGTATTATTATTTATATCGGAAGACTTAATGTAAAACTTTAGCTTTTACTTTAAGTCTTATTTTTTATTGCAAAAAGAGAGAAGAAAATATGTCATAAACAAATTTAACTTTTTGTAAAGGTGTTTTGCAAAAAAAACATGTTGATAAGATGGTGGTAAACAGGTGGATAACATGTCATGAAATTGTAAGCAGATTTTGTGCTAAGATGTTGATAGTGTTGGTAGTTTTAGAAGTTCTTATAAATCAAGGACTAAGCATAAAAGCTCGTTTTTTTTTATTGAAAAAATGAAAATCTATACTATCTTGGGCACACAATAAGGATAATAAGGATAATTGTAAAAGGGTGTTTTTGTGTCGGATAACGCTTTGTTTGAAATTTCAGGTATAAGTTTTTGGGAATCGTGTTTAACATCATTGCAGGAGATATATAAAGAAACTAACATATATGAAACTTGGTTAGTTAGTACTGAGTTTTTGAGTATTGATGAAGGTGTATTAGAGTTAGGTGTACCCAATGAGTTGTATAAAGATTGGATCTCACAACATTTTTTAAAAGAAATAAAACAAGTTGTTTCCAGCAAATTAAATGGTGAAATTACTATAAAATTTGTTGTTACTGGTAAAAAGGATTCTGTACCTAAGTTGACATTGTCAGATGAGCAAAATTTATCTGAAGAACTACAAGTACAAAAAAGGCCTGCAATAAAGCCATATTCTCGCATTAGAAAAGTAGCACAACGGGTTCCTGATTGTTTGTGCCCTTCACATACTTTTGAAAGTTTTGTGGTGGGAGACTGTAATATAATGGCTGATCAAGTAGCTAAAACGGTTGCCAACCATCCTGGTACAAATCAGTACAACCCCTTAATTATTCACGGGCAATCAGGCATGGGTAAAACTCATTTGCTGCAGGCAATTGCGCGCCATGCCATAGAAAACCAAACAGCATCAAAGGTTTTGTTCCGTAGTTCCGACCAATTTTTAAAAGATTTTATAAGCGCAACTAAAACTAAAAATTTTGCTTTGTTTAATAAAACTTATGAGTGTGCTGACTTATTGATTATAGACGATATTCAGTTTTTAATTGGTAAAATGGGCACTCAAGAGCAATTATTTAAGTTATTTACCCGTGCTCTTTCTCACCAAAGGCAGATTGTTCTTTCTTTAGATCAAAACCCTGCAAAACTTGAAGGAATGGATCGCCGTTTACTGTCACGTTTTGAAAGTGGATTGTGCTGTGCCATTGATTCACCAGATTTAAATACTCGTTTGGAAATTTTGCGTAAAAAAGCCCAGGAGCAAAAGCTGGATTTATCTGAAGAGGTTATTTTATGGTTAGCCAAATCTCTTGAAACTAATGTCAGGGAAATTGAAGGTTTTTTGGTAAGTCTTTTAGGCTTAAAAGATTTATTGAAGGTAGAGCTTACTATAGAAAACATTAAAAGCTTGCTGGGTGAAAAAAAGAAAGAACAAAATCTCAGCATAAATATGGATACTATCCAGGATGTGGTGGCCAAGGAGTTTGGGGTTGAAAGTAAACTATTTGCTACGAGAACCCGTATGAAAAAAATCGCTTTACCCCGAAAAGTAGCCATGTACTTATGCAGGACTTTAACCAATCTTTCTTTTGAAAACATTGGTTTAAAATTTCAAAGGGATTATAGTACCGTAATAGCGGCTATAAAATCATTGGAAGAAGACATGGAAAAAGATCGTGACTTATTAAATAGGGTAGAAATGCTTAAAAATATGTTAAGCTACTAATTAAAAATCACAAGTATTTTTCCCCACATCTACTGCTCTCTTTTGTATCTTTAAGTAAAAGTGAAATAGATATGTGAGGGTACATGGAAAAAGCTCCTTTTTTTGAATTGATTAAAATGGCTGACTCGGCGACTTTAATCATTTTAATTCTTCTATTGGTAATGTCGGTGGGGACTTGTGGAATAATATTGATTAAGATGAGATATTACCGCAATACCACCAATGCTAATGCAGAATTTTATGAGCGTTTTGTGCATATAGAGCAGTTTGTGCAAGTAAAAGGTATTTGTAGGCAAATAGGTAGCAGTCCACTTAAACAGCTTACCGAAGAAGTTCTGATAGAAGCGCAAAAGTTCTCTGCCTTTGTCAGTTATGATTCCATCCAGCATCGCGCATCTTTATTAGAAGACACTATTCAACGCTCCATTGAGGCTATTCGTTTAGAAGAAGATCGTTTTTTAAGTTTTTTGGCTTTATCTTCGAATCTCTCTCCGTTTTTTGGTCTTTTAGGAACAGTTTGGGGAATAATGGTGGCATTTTATGAGATTGGGCAACATGGTTCTGCAGATTTAACTGTGGTTGCTCCTGGTATTGCTGCGGCGTTGATCACCACAGTGGCGGGTTTGCTTGTGGCAATTCCCGCATCTGGAGCTTATAATATTTTTGTTAATCGCAACAATCGCAACGAAATTAGTTTTTACAATTTTGGCTCTAGGGTGCTGAGTTTGTTTAAACGAGGTGATTTGTTAGCCCTCGAAGAAGTAGCAGGCGAATAATATGAAGCGCAGCAGAAGCAAACCATTAATGCAGGAAATGAACCTCACCAATATGATTGATGTGGTTTTTGCTGTTTTAATTGTTTTTATGATTTCTGCTCCCCTAATGAGTCAGGGGGTGCAAGTGGATTTGCCTAAGGCAGAAGCGCCTACCATTGAGCAAAAAAAGCTTTTAAAAGTTTCAATCACCCAAGATTGTAAAATTTTTATTGCGGATATGGAAGTTAGCAGAGGTGATTTTGATAATGTATTTAGCACTATTTGGGATGGTGAAAGTCCTGTGGTTGTTAATTCTGATGAGTCAGTTAATTATGGCATGGTGATGGAAATAGTATCTCAAATTCAAGCTAATGGAGTAACTCGTTTAGGCTTTTTAACTCTCCCCCCCAGAACGGAGTTTTAATTAATGATAGAAGTTGCCTTTCGCCGAGATGATACCGGGCGATATTTAGTGCGTATTGTTGTAGCTTCTGTAATATTGCATGCAGCTGTAATAGTGGCATTGGTGGCCTTTATGTTTTTTAAACCCAAAGCTAAAATTGAGCCCATTCATATATTTGAACTTATAACCATAGAAGAACCTAAACCTATGGTTAAACCTAAGCCAAAAATTGCTCAGCCTACTCCGCCCAAGCCCCCAGAAGTAAGACCTAAACCCCAAGATCCAAAGCCAGTAACAAAGCCAGTAGAAAAAACTTTAGCGCCAGAACCTAAATTAGCTACTGAAGAAACTGTAGAAGAAATTGTGGAAGAAGAAGAGTTTGAAATGGAATTACCCGAGTTCGATAATGCTCCTCAGTTGCGGACAGTGGAATCGATATTTATAGATCCTTTGATGCAAGTTTATTTAGAACAGCTTCAGATGATTTTAATGGGGAATTTTAATCCCCCTGCAGGCATAAATGTATCTAAATATGCAAAAACTTCAGTGCAGTTTACAATTCAACGGAACGGTGCTATAACTGGGGTGCAACTTAAAATTTCTTCAGGAAATGCCACTTGGGATCGTTTAGCTATGCGAGCTATTAATATTTCTAAACTTCCCCCTTTGCCTCCCAATTATCGTGCTCCTGTGCTCCCCTTAGTGTTTGATTTTAGAGAGAAATGAATTAGTTTTAATTAAATTTTGGTGTAAAATATGCGTTGGTTTTTAATTTTAATGTTTGGAGTGGCTTTATCTTACGCCGCCATTGACACTGTTTATTTAGAAATTGCAGTGGAAGGCCAAAGAGCTATTCCTTTGGGCTTAGTACATATAGAAGGGACTGAAAACATTATTCTCCATGAAGCACCACATAAAACTCTAGAAAGAGACTTCTTTATGTCGGGGAGGTTTGCTCCCGTAGTTTTACCCCAATACAATCGCATGACTTTTTATCAAAATCGCGTGGCATATTTTGTTTCGGGGAAAATTACCTCCACCGATGATAAACAATATGAATTGGAGTTGAAATTAATTGCGGTGCAAAGTTTAACTTTGGTTACGGGACAGTCTTATAAAGTGCCTTTAGAACAAGTGCGCCAAGCTTTGCATGATTTTGCTGACATGGTAAGCCAACAATTGACTGGGTATAGAGGGGTGGCATCTTCTCGCTTGGCTTGGGTGTCTAAAATTCGCGGTTATAAACAAATTGTAGTGGGGGACTATGATGGTTACAATGCCAAACAAGCTACCACCCATCCCAGCATAAATACCATGCCTACCTGGGATCGCAATCTCAATAAGATTTATTTTACTAGTTTCCGCAACGATAGGCCGCAGATTTTTTCCCGAGATTTTAACACAGGGAGAGTGCAATTGCTTTTTCCCCATTTAGATCAAACTTTTAGTCCAGCAGCGAGTCCTACTACTGATGAATTGGTTTTTACCGTTTCTAAGCATGGAAGGTCTAACTTATGGATAGCTGACACAGAAAGTCTAAGAACTAGGCAATTATCATATCAGCGTGCTAATGAAACCAGCCCCGCTTGGGCTCCCAACGGTTATGAAGTTTTATTTAGCGCTGACAGAGGTGGTTCCCCACAAATATATGCCATGGATAACAATGGTGGCGATATGCGGCGCGTGACTTTTGTAGGACATTACAATGAAAGTGCTTCTTGGTCTCCCTTAGGGGGAAAAATCGTGTATTCTTCTCAAGATCCAGGTGGTTTCAACATTTATACCAGTGATTTAGCTGGGGGAGAAGTAACGCAATTAACCATGAATGCTGGCAATAATGAGCATCCAGTTTGGTCTCCCGATGGCATGATGATCGCTTTTTCTTCAAATCGTACAGGCTCGTATCAAATTTATGTGATGCGTCAAGATGGTTCAGGCGTTACGCGCATAACAGGTGGAACAGAAAACACTTGGCCTTCTTGGGCGCCCTCTGTAAATACTTTTCACCAAGAATCCCAAGGAAATAATCCATGAAAAAAACATTACTTATAACATTAACCTTCGCAATGATATTTGCCTGTGGAAAAAAGGCAGAACCTCCGCAAGTAGAGGTTCCCGCTGAAGAGGCACCTGTTGCAGCTGCTCCTGTAAATCAAGATAGTATAGATGCTGCTCAGCAAGCTGAAGAGCTTAGACAAGCGGAGCTAGAAAATCAAAGAATAGAGCAGCAGCGCTCCTTGTTAGAAGACATGATGAACAGATTAATGGCAGAAGAAATTTATTTTGACTTTGATAAAGCCAGTCTTACGGAAAAAGCGAGAGCTTTATTAGCTGAAGCTGCAGATATTATGCAAAAGGAACCCACTCTTTATGTGGAAGTACAAGGACATACCGATGAGCGTGGCTCTGCTGCATATAATATGGCATTAGGCGGAAAACGCGCTCAATCTGTGGTGCAATACCTTATAGATTATGGAGTTTCCAGTGATCGCCTTAAAAGTATTAGTTTTGGGGAAGAGGCTCCCAAAGCGGAAGGTGTTACCGAAGAAGCTTATGCTCTAAATAGGCGTGCCGCTTTTAAAGTGCAAATTATTAAATAACTTATAAATGATAGGTTCATATCTTCAAGGTGAGGTCATGCAAATAAAAAAAATAATATTACCCGCTTTTTTCTTGGCATTCTTATGGAGTTGCTCCAGCGTGACTCTATTGAGAACAAAAGAAATTCAGGCCGTGGGCGATGATGTAAAAAAAGAAGTAAATGTTCAAATGACCCAGCAAATAGACTCTTTGCGTTTGATTTTGGATTCTCTAATGGAGTCCAATGAGCGCTTACAAAGGCGTTTAATTGCGGATTTTGGCATGGTTTCTGGGCGTTTTGCTTCTGATATGGACAAAATAGATGCTCGCCTTGAAGAAGCCTTGTACAGGTTAGATATGGTGGTTAATGCCGCTCGAACTCCCACTAAAAGAGTGGTGATAGACAAAAGGGAAGAAATGGCCACCAATGCACCACCTATAGCAGAGCAAGACCCTAATATGATGGGGCAAGAATCTGGTATGGGGGTATTAGTTCCGAAAAGCGATGAAGAAACTGAGTTAGAAAAGCTTTATGCCACGGCGCGCTTAGATTTCCAGCGCAGTGAATATAAAATAGCTTTTGAGGGCTTCAAGCAGGTATATGAACAAGCGGGGCAAACAGAAATGGGAGAAAATGCTCTTTATTGGATTGCTTTTTGCCTATTAGAAACCAAACAAGAAGATAAAGGCATACAGGTTTTAGAGAGAATTTTAAAACAGTTTCCCCAGGGCAATAAAGTTTGTTTGAGTTTGTTTAAATTAGCGCAAATAAGTGAAACAAAAACAGAAACACAAAACCAAGTGCAGTATTTGCAAAGATTAACCGCCCAGCCTCAGTGTCGGGAAACTAACGAAGCCTATCGCGCCATTGAATTGCTAAATGAGCTTGTGGGTTCAGATGGTAAAATTAGAACACAAAAAGTACCTCCGCCCCCCGCAGCTCCCCCTATACATTAGAATTAGCACTGCTAGAATTTAAGACTAATTCCGCAATTTGCTGAGCGCATTTTTGCCAGCTAAAGTTTTGTGAGTTTTCTGCGCCAAGATCTATCATTTCTTGGTGTTTTTCGTTGTTTTCTAGTTTTTTAAGATTTGCCACCCAACTTTGGGGATTATGAGAATCTGCCACAAGCACTCCAGCGCCCCCCACCTCTAATAAAGCTGGAGTGGGAGCGACCACCACCGGGCAAGAATGACTTTGGGCTTCCAACATTGGCATTCCAAACCCTTCTGCCAAGCTGGGATACACCAGAGCAAAAGCATTTTGATACAACTGCACCAAAGTTTCGGTAGAAGTATATTCCCACCAATGCACTCGTTGCTGCAGTTGCAGTTTAGCGATAAGATCTTGCAACTTCTGCTTGTATTTACCCTGGGTTTGCCCAGTAATTATTAAATCCATTTTTAAACTGGGCATGGCTTTGAGCACCACTTCGAGGTTTTTGTGGGGCAAGCTTAGCCCTACGCAGAGAATATATTGGGAAGGTAAATCTAAAACATCTTTTGAGGGAGAAAAATCTTGTAAACTCACTCCATTGGATATGATTTTAGTCTGAGATAAAGGAATTTTGAAATGTTTGTGCAATAATTTTTGGGTTTGCTGGGAAATGCAGATAATTTTGACACTGGATTTTAAAAGGCTAGGCAAGCGAAATTTGGTGAAAAAATATTGCAACAAATGTTGGCGGGGAAAGCTAAGCGCGATAAAATCGTGGACGGTGATTATCTGCTGGGGGATTTTACCGCTATTGGGAGAGGGCGAATACACCCGATCGTAGTTTTTGGCGATTTTAGGAAAGATAAAAGCATTCCACCAATGGCGGTAAATCGCGGGGAAATGCGTGCTGGTGGAGCGCCCCATCTGGGGCTTGAGCGGAATCCAGCGAAAATTTTTGTCCCAGTTGGGGATTTTCACCGGACTAAAAACATCTATTTGATGGGTGGAAAATTCGGGCATTTGCGCCCATATTTTGAGGATTTCAAGGGTGTAAATGCCAATGCCACTGGGTTTTGGACTCAAAAAAGAAGCATTTACCGCGATTTTCATGGTTTTAATCTATAAAAAAAGCCCTGTCCGAGGACAGGGCATGCTAAAATCTTAATGATTAAACAGGATAATCGCGATTTCCAGAATTGTCGAATTCGATAGCGATAGTTGCCACAGGGCAGCTATCCGCAGCTTCTTTGATTTCGTCAACTAAAGAAAAATCCGCATCTTCTTTAATAATCATTTTTTCAGGAACTTCAAAAACTGAATCACATACTGCTTCGCAAGCGCCGCACATGGTACATTCGTTTTCAGTTTCATCTAGCCATACTCTTGTAATTACCATAATAATACTCCTTGAAGTTTGGTTTTAATAATACGAATATAAAAAAATAAAAGTTTTGTATTTGCTAATATTGTATTAAAGGTTAAAAATGACAAAAATAGTGATAAAAATTGGCGGTTCCTTAGCCATAGATGAGGCTAAGTTAGAGGATTTCTTGCGTGGATTTGCGCAAATAACTGCACTTCCCCATATAAAAGTGGCTTTGGTGCATGGGGGCGGCAAAGATATCAATGAGAATATTGCCCTACTCCAAGAAGAAGTTAATTTTATTAATGGCTTACGCGTAACCACCCCCGGAATTATGAAAATGGTGGAAATGACCCTGAGCGGTCATGTAAACAAAAAACTGGTGCGCATGCTTTTAGCCATGCAATGCCCCGCCGTGGGAATTTCCGGCGTAGATGGGCAAATTTTTAGTGCAGATAAACTAAAAGCTGAGGTGGATTTAGGTCAGGTGGGCGATATTCACAGCGTAAATCCTCAATTAATCCAAGATTTATGGCAAAGCGGTTGGACCCCAGTGGTTTCTCCGATTTCTTATGGCGCTGAAATGCCTTTTAATGTCAATGCCGATACTGCTGCTTCGGAATTGGCCGTAGCTTTACAGGCAGATCAGTTTATTTTGGTCAGCGATGTCCCTGGGGTTTTAGATGGGGAAAAAAATGTCATTGGCGAACTAGATGCCCCAAAAATCGCCACACTCATAGACCAGCAAATAATTACTGGGGGAATGATCCCTAAAGTGCAAGCCAGCTTAGACTCCATTGAGCGCGGTTTAAAATCAATTCATATCGTGGGTTGGCATAGCCCTGAACACTTGCGTCAACAAATTACAGGAGAAGAAAATCATGGAAGCATCATCCGTTAATTTACAAGAATTAGACAATACTTTATTAGCGCCCACTTACATTAAGGCAGATATGGAGTTCAGCCATGGGGAAGGTTCATGGCTATTTACTCGTCAAGGGGAAAAGGTCTTGGATTTTGTTACCGGTATTGCGGTAAATGCTTTAGGTCATGGTCATAAAGCGGTGCAAAATGCCATTGTGGAGCAAAGTCAAAAATATTTGCACCTTTCAAACTTGTATATCAACGAGCCACAATTAAGCTTAGCTCAAGAACTGCTAAAAACCAACCCTAATTTGGGAACTGGTGCTAAAGCTTTTTTCGCTAATTCAGGTACTGAGGCTAACGAAGGAGCTATTAAGTTTGCTCGCAAATACTTTGATCGCCAAGGCCAAGGCCAACGTCAGCAAATCGTTACTTTTGTCAATAGTTTTCACGGTAGAACTTTCGGCGCTTTAGCCGCTACTGGCCAACCCGCACTTAAACAGGGTTTTGGTACCATGCCCGGCGATTTTGTGCATTTAGAATGGAATGATAGTGAAACTCTGCGCCGCACAGTAAACGCAGAAACTTGTGCTATTATGTTAGAACCCATCGCTGCCGAAGGTGGTATTTTAACCCCGAACCCAGAATTTATCGCCACAATCAATGAACTGCGTCAAAAGCATGGCTGTTTGGTAATTGTAGATGAAATTCAAACCGGATTGGGGCGTTGCGGAGCTATATCTGGAGCGCATAAATACGATTTAGACCACGATATAAGCACCTGGGCCAAAGCTTTGGGTGGCGGTTTGCCCTTGGGAATGATTTTGTTGCGCAAAAAAGTGGCTGCGCAAATAAAACCTGGAGATCACGGCACTACTTTTGGTGGTAATCCCGTATCTTGTGCGGCGGGTTTGGCTGTGCTAAAAACAGTGAATAATTCAGACTTTTTGGCTAACTTGACTGAACGCAGTGAGCAAATTCAAGCGGGTTTGCAAAAACTAGGAGAAAAATACTCCTGGTTGGGAGAAATCCGCGGGGCAGGTTTGCTTTTAGGCATTCGCTGTACCAAACCTGTGGGCGATCTTATCGCAGCTTGTCGCAGTGAGGGATTGTTGGCGCATCGCGCTGGCGCCGATATTTTGCGCTTGCTCCCACCACTAAATGTCAGTGAAAATGAAGTGGAATTGGCCTTGTCCAAGATAGATGCCGCCTGTGCAACTATGAATTAAAAAGTTTTAAAAGCAAGCAAATTTGTAGCCTTGCTATATTTGTTTAAAAATTAACTATGAGGTTTTTATGTCATCAGCACCCAAAGTAAAAAAAGTAGTTCTCGCTTATTCGGGCGGATTAGACACTTCTGTAATAATTCCCTGGCTCAAAGAAAACTATGATTGCGAAGTCATAGCTTTTGCCGCAGATTTAGGCCAGGGCGATATAGAACCTGAAGCCTTAAAAGAAAAAGCCATTCAAACCGGCGCTTCCAAATGTTATGTGTTGGACTTGCGCAAAGAATTTATGGAAGATTATGTTTGGCCTACATTGCGTGCTGGGGCTAAATACGAAGGAACATACTTGCTGGGCACAGCCTTTGCTCGCCCCTTAATCGCCAAATATCAAGTGCTAATCGCTCAAAAAGAGGGCGCCGATGCAGTGGCTCACGGTTCCACTGGAAAGGGCAATGACCAAGTGCGTTTTGAGTTGACTTATGCGGCCATGGATCCCAGTTTGACCGTACTAGCCCCATGGAAAGATCCCCTTTGGGACTTGGACAGCCGTGAAGCCTGTATAGATTATGCCAAAGAGCGCAATATTCCCTTGACTGTAAGTAAAGAAAAGATTTATTCCGAAGATGGCAACTTGTGGCATCTTTCCCATGAAGGGGGGATTTTAGAGTTTCCCGAAAAAGAACATAAGTACGACATGTTGCAAATGTCCAACACCTTTGAACAAGCCCCTGACACCCCAGGTTATGTGAGCATAGGCTTTGAAAAAGGCATTCCGGTTTCTGTGGATGGCGTTAAAATGGACGCAGTGGAGCTAATAGAAAAACTCAACGCTATTGGTGGTGAACACGCTTGTGGTTTGCTCGATATCGTGGAAAATCGCTTGGTTGGTCTTAAAAGTCGCGGTGTTTATGAAACTCCAGGTGGTTCATTGCTTTACAAAGCCCATGAATTGCTAGAAACTTTGACTTTAGATAAAAGTACCATGGCAGAAAAGCAAAAATTAGCCCAAACTTATGCCTTTTTGGTGTATAATGGCGAATGGTTTACTCCTTTGCGCCAGGCCATAGATGCTTTTGTGGATGAAACTCAAAAAGTTGTTACCGGCGAGGTACGCTTAAAACTATATAAAGGTAATATCATACCCGCAGGCTACAGCAGCCCTCACAGTCTTTACGACGATGAGCTGGGCGGCTTTTCTGATGTGGAAATGTACGATCAAAAAGACGCTACCGGATTTATCCGCTGCTTTGGTTTGCCCATGAAAACCCGTGCGCTTATGTTAGGTGATAAGAGCAATGTGGATTTTGGGGACAACCAGGTTGATGTGTAATAAGTTGGTTGTTCACGGAATGGAGTGTTAAGCCACGGTCCCCGAGTGTTTTTTGCTTAGGCAAAAAAAATATCGAGGGGTAGTCCTGTGTATAGTGGACTTCCGGACTTTCTTTCAGCCAGCATTAGCGGGCTGATTAAAATCATCCATGCATAGTCCAGAGAAGTAGTTAGTAGTAAGTGTGCAAAAAGCGCCGTATTTACTTCTTTTCTGCATGGTATCGCGCTTACGAACATCCTGCCGACTAGCCTAAACGAGTCGGCTAAAAGCCCATCTCGACACTATTTCGCCTGAAAACACCATTTTTTATATTAGCGAAATCACTCGATGACCGTGGATTGCAATTTCGTCTATGGCATTAGTTGGTTTGTAGATAGCTTGCTTTTTGGCACTTTTTAAAGGGTAAATTATTAAAAAGTGGAGGTTAAATATGAAAAAGAAAGTTTTAGTAATCGCTTTATTAATGGTGGGGCTTGGTTTTGCGCAAAGGGGCCCAAGAATGGGGCAAGGCGCAAATTGGGACAATAAAGAACGCTATTCTGAGAGCAAAGAGCGCTCTTCGGGCTACATGGGGCGCGGATTTGGTTATATGAATCCCCTAATGCAAGAAGCTTTGAACTTAAGCCCAGAACAAAAAAGCGCTTTAAATAAACATTGGGAAGAGCACCAGAAAAATCGCCGTAGTTGGAGCGAAAAAATCGCTGCTTCCGAAAAATCTTTGCAAGATGCTATTTGGCAGCAAGATGAAAAGAAAGTCAAAGAATACAGCGCCGCCGCGCAAAAAGCCCAGGCAGAAATGCAAAAACAGCGCGTGGCAAGCTTGGTGTTTATGCGTAGCGTTTTAAGCGCAGAACAAGCGCAAAAAATGCTAAAGCTCCAAGAAGAGCAAAGAGCGGAGCGAAAAAAGCATTACGAAATGCGTCGCAATTCTGGTAAAGGCAAAAGGGGAGAAAAGAGAAGAGCCAGTTAAAGCGTAGATATTTATCTTTGTATTAATGAAAGAAAATACTTCTCACAATTTTGCTGCCATACTCCCCGCTGGGGGCTTGGGAAAAAGATTGGGTGCTGACACCCCCAAACAATTATTGACCTTAGGCGAAAAAGCTATGTACAAACATAGCTTAGATCTGTTTTGGAATGAACCGCGCATCGCACAAGTGGTGTTAGCCGTCCCCAAAGAATGGCAAGATTTTTTTATCAAAGATTTGCGAAATTACGATGCCAATCGCCTCACCATTGTAGAAGGCGGTGCCGAACGCTGGCAGTCTGTGCGCCATGGCATCGAAGCTTTGGAATCTCATATAGAATACGCTTTGGTTCACGATGTGGCTCGGCCTTTTTTGAGTGCAGAAATTTTACAAGCTGTGCTAAAAAAAGTGCAAAAAGAGGCCTGTATTGTGGCAAAACCCTGCGTAGATACGGTGAAAATCGTGCGGAAACAAAATATCGTCGAGACCATTGACCGCAATTTGGTATGGCTGGCGCAAACTCCCCAAGCTGCGCGGGTGGATTTGCTCAAAAAGCTTTATGTGCGCATGGATGGAGATGCTTTGGATTGGAATCCTACCGACGAGGCTTCAATATTGGAGCATTATGGAGTAGCTGTGGGAATAGTTCCCGGAAACACCTTAAACGATAAAATCACCACCGCTGAAGATTTAGAACTTTTTAGAAAAAGGTTGAGTTATGAATAAATTACCAGAATTTGTGTTTCGCACAGGATTCGGTGCAGATGTACACGCTTTTGTAGAAGGTCGTCCTTGCATTTTGGGAGGTGTGAATATCCCCCATCATCTCGGTTTAGCAGGGCATTCCGATGCCGATGCGGTGGTACACGCCCTTTGCGATGCTATTTTAGGCGCCATGGGTTTAGGAGATATTGGTACTTGGTTCCCCGACAACGATCCCGCTTTTAAAGATGTGGATTCCTTATTGTTATTGGCTCAAGTGCAAAAATTAATGGAAGAAAATAGCTGTGTTTTGGTAAATGCCGATATTGTGCTTTTTGCCGAAGAACCCAAGCTTAAGCCCCACCGGCAAGCCATACAAAACAAGCTTTCTGAAGTTTTAAAATGCCGTCCCGATCAAATCTCTGTCAAAGCTTCTACCATGGAGAAAAAAGGCTTTGTGGGTCGAAGCGAAGGGGTGTTTAGCCAAGTGGTGGTTAGCATTTACGGTCCTGCCCAAATCAAAGCAGAAACCCCAAAATAATCAAAAATCCTTTAATTATTCTAAGGTTTCGGATTGTTTACACTATCAACAAAAATGTAAATCTGTTCATTGGGTTTAGACATACCGTACAAAGTGCGAGCAGTGCTTTCCATATAAAAAGAATCGTTTTGTAATAGGTAGATTTTCAAGTATTTTGCTTCCAAAAGCTGCTGAGCCGAATCTATGCTCTGGCTCAGACTTTGGTTTTCTTTATCTATGCGGTATAAGTTTAGCAAGCCGTTGCGTCCTAAAAATAAAACCCCCAACACAGCTATGACGGCGATGAAAGTTAATATTTTAAGGACCTTTTTTAGCATTTTACTATGGGGGTGTTTTATTAAAACTATAGTTTTTTTGTGGTGTTTGTTCTACTAAACCCTGAATTTCCAACTCGCTCAATATAGATAATAAATGGGGTAGATTTTTTTGCGAGCGTTGAGCAATTTCTTCTATACTTAGACATTCTCCCGCAAAATTATTCCAAAAATCCAGTTGTTGGGCGGCTACAGCTCCGCTTGGACTGGAATCTTGGGAAATAAATTCCAGTTCAGCAAAAATGGGCAGATTGTCGCATTGCCACAAAGCTAGAGCCGATTGACTTTCCACTAACAAATTAGGTCCCTGGGCGGTTTTTCGCAAAATATCTCCAGGGGTGGCGAGAAGCAATCTTCCTTCTTCTAAACAATGGGCAGCAGTGTGCATAGAACCTCCACTTTCCCGGCTTTCTACAATTACTGTGGCGCAGGCTAAGGCGGCAATAAAGTGATTGCGTATCAAAAATTTGTGTTTAAAAGCTTTGCTTCCCAAGGGAAAAGGACTGACTAAAGCTCCACCCTGCTCTAAAATTTGCCCTGCTAATCGTCCCCGAGGCCCGCCAATGGGCATATCCAAGCCTTGGGCTAAGACTGCTACCGTATGCACTTGATTTTTAAGCGCTGCTTCGTGGCATTGGGAGTCTATGCCGTGGGCTAAACCTGAAATCACAGAAGTTTTGCAGTTTTTAAGCGATGCTACTAGTTCTTTAGCTAAAGCATTGCCATTCCAGCTGGGAGTGCGAGTTCCCACCATGGCTATAGGACGGTAATCCGTAGGAAAGAGTTGCCCCCGCACATAAATGGTATGCTTATTTTGGGTTGAAGTGGATAACCAATAAGGATAATTTGCCTGTTTAGGCTCGATTTTGATAATAGGATATTTTTCGTTCATATTATATATGACGCTAAATATTATCTTTTGTGCCATGAAATATTCATTTAATGATTTAATTGGCGTTTTAGAACGCTTACGAGGGGAAAATGGCTGCCCCTGGGACAAAGAACAAACCCAAGAATCTCTGCTGCCTTATTTACTTGAAGAATCCACGGAATTTATTGAAGCGGTGCATCAGGGAAGTACTAAAGATGCCTGCGAAGAACTAGGCGATGTATTGTTGCAGGTGGTGTTTCATGCACAAATCGCCAAAGAAAAAGGAGATTATACCATAGATGATGTGGTGCATGGCATTGCCGAGAAGATGGTGCGCCGTCATCCTCATGTTTTTGACGAAGTAAAGGTCGATAGTACGGCGGAAGTGGATGATTTGTGGCAGGAAATCAAAGCAAAGGAAAGAGCGGGGCAACCCAAGCCAAAATCGATTTTAGACAAAGCCAAAGAATCTTTGCCAGCTTTGATGCGGGCCCAAGAGTTGCAAAAATTAGCGGCGAAAACTGGCTTTGATTGGCCGCAAGCCCAAGATGTTTTGGAAAAAGTACAAGAAGAAGCTCAAGAATTAGCTGCTGAAATTGCTAAACAAGATGTTGGAGCGGAAAATACCGCCGCGGTGGAAGAAGAATTGGGCGATCTGTTGTTTGTACTGGTGAATTTGGCTAAGCATGCAAAAGTAGATGCGCAAATGGCCATGCTGCGGGCCAATGCTAAATTTGTGCGCCGTTTTAAAGCCATGGAAGCATTGGTTAAAGCAGATGGACAGGTCTTAGAAGAACTTAAATTGTCAGCTATGGATGAATATTGGGATAAAGTAAAATATTCAGAGAAAAAGTCTAAGTAAAGATTACATTATTTACAGTTAGTCCAACAAAAAAGACAAACACATAAGTGTGCCAAATAACGCTAAATGGATAATTCAAAAAGCGCTTGAAAGCAGAGGGTTCTGTGCAGTTTTTTTCACGAATGTTTTTAAAAGCTTTTATGCTGGATTTGCTATTGTAGAATAAGCCCAACAATGATATTAGCACGAGTATTAGAATTTTCATAGAAAAAATCTACAAAAAAAAAGATAAATCGTGGTATTGGTTGATAAAAAGCGATAATTTTTCTCTATTTGTTATAATTGTCGGGAATAGAAAAAGGTTTCCGATGCTTTGAGGTATTTGTTGGAATATCGAACACAATTAGATAAAATGATTCAAGAAGTCTGTGCTGATATGAGTGTAGAGCTTGTAGAATTTGATATGTTTCAAGCGGGAAGGCGTAAACTACTCCGTTTATATATTGATGCTGAAGACGGCATCAGTGTAGAAAATTGTGCTCAAGTGAGTAGAGAATTAGGCGCCAGGCTAGATTTGGAAAATATTTTTGAAGAACCTTATACATTAGAGGTTTCTTCTCCTGGTTTGGACAGGCCGCTTAAAACTGATAGAGATTTTCAACGAAATTTAAATAGATTGATTAAGGTTACTCAAGGTGCAGGAACACCAGTAATAGGTTATTTAAAGGCTGTAGATGCGGATAAATTAGTATTAGAAGTTAAGAAAACTTGCGCAGAAACTGCTATACAACGAGCTGATATTTTAGTTGCTAAGGTAGAGGCTGAACTCTGAGAGAAGTGTTATGAAAAAGAAAGGACTCAGTGAATTAGTAGAAGTGTTACTTCAAGAAGTAGCCGAATTTAAAAACATCGACAAAGATGTTGTCTTAGATTCATTAAAAGATGCTTTATCATCTGCTGCGCGTAGGTATTTGCAACTGCAAAATAGAGTAGATGTAGATATAGATGTTGAAACAGGCGAAGTTAGCGTGTTTTTGCGCGTAGAAGTGGTGGATGATTATCCCGAATACGATTTAGATATGTCTGCCGAAGAGGTTGCCGAGTTAGATGAAGGTTATATGTTGGTGCAAAATGCCCAGCGTTTTAATGAAAATGCTCAACATGGCGATTTTTTAGAAATGGAAATTCCCATTGCAAATTTTGGTCGTCAAGCTATACAAACAGCTAAGCAGTTTTTGATACAACGGGTAAAAGAAGCAGAAAGGGCACAAATTTACGAGAGTTATAAGAATAAAGTGGGAATGCTAATAACGGGAACCGTTATGCGCACTGAAAAAAGAGCTCATTATGTAAGTATAGGCCCCAATGTGGAAGGTGTTTTACTGGAAAGTGGGCAAATACGCAAAGAAAAACTGAAGCGTGGCTCTCCTGTAAAGGCTATTATAGAAAGTGTGAATGAAGCATCACGAGCAGGATCGCAAATTGTTTTATCTCGAACTAGTGGAAAGTTTTTAGAAGAGTTATTCCGCCAAGAAGTACCAGAAATAGCTGAAGGTACTGTGGAAATCAAGGGTACGGCTAGAGATCCTGGTTTTAGAGCTAAAATAGCTGTGCTTTCCCGGGATAGTCGAATAGATCCCGTGGGGGCTTGTGTGGGTATGCGCGGAATGCGTGTGCAGTCTATTGTGCGTGAACTATCCAATGAGCGCATTGATATTGTGCATTGGTCCGAAGAGCTGCCCACATATATTCGCCGTGCTTTAAGTCCAGCCAATGTGTCACGAATTTTTGATGTGGAAGGCGTACAGCGTTCGGTGGTGGTAGTAAGTGATGCGGATTTGGCGCAAACCATTGGTCGCAATGGGCAAAATGTGCGTTTAGCTTCGAATTTACTTGGCAGAACCATAGATGTGTTTGGCGAGTCTGATTGGGCAGAAAAAACCGAAGAAGAAAAACAAATAATTATTCAGCCACGTTCTGAAGATTTGAGAAAAGAGCAAAAAGAAGCAGGTAAAAGTTTAAAGGAATTGTTTGACGAAGAAAACACTAGCACTAGCAAAACCGATGAATTGGATGGTATAGAAGCTATGGTGCAAGCGGGCGAAGATGCCGCAGTGGAACAAGATTTAGAAGATGCTGACGAAATGGTTCCTTTAGATAGAGAAAATTTAGAAAATTAAGCAGGTAGTATGACGGAGAAGATTAGAATAAGCGACTGGGCTGAAAAAAACGGATTTAAGCCTATGGAAGTAACACGCTTTCTCATAAAAGAGAAGGTAGAAGGTGTTAATTCAACTCAGAGTCAGCTTGATCCAGAAGTGTTGGAAAAACACAAAAGCAAATTTGGAAGTAAGAAAAAGGTTGCTAAAAAGGCTGCATCTAAAAGCAAAAAAGCTGCGGCGAAAACTGTTAAAAAAACTGTTAAAAAAGCTACACTTAAAAAGAAAAAACCCGTTAAAAAAGAAGTAACTCAGCTAAAAAAAGGTGGTAAAGAGTTTACTGTTACTTTAAGAAGGTCTGAAACTGTAGAAGAAGAGGCTAAAGTTGTAGCAGAAACACCTAAAAAAGAAGCACCTAAGCTTAAAAAGGATGAAGTGGTTGATTCTAAAACCACAGACACTAAACCAAAGCTAGCTGAAAAGCCAAGTGACGAAATTATTGCAAAAAGTGATAAGCCTAAGGTGAAAACTGAAGTTGTTAAAGAAAAAACTTCAAAAGCTAAAAAAGCAGAAGTTGAAGCTGATACTGATGCTAAAAAAGTTAAGAAAGAAAAAGATTTAAAAGAGGCAAGTGCGGACAAAGCAGAAAAGGCTAAAAAACCTGAAGCTCCTCGCACAGCGCCTATGCTAGCTAAAGTAAGCAAGCCTAATCCTGAAGTTTTAGCGCGAATAAAACGCACACAAGAGCAGCAACAAGCGCAGCAGAAGGCTAGACAAGCCACACGCAGTGCGTCAAAATCTGGTGGTAGAGGTTATACTGGATCATTTGGTAGGTCTGCCACTCCGTCAGGAAGAGGACCGGGCAGACCAAGTGGAGCTCAGCGCCCAGGATTTGGCAACGCTATGCAAGATGCCATGATGGGTGCAGGGTTTCAGCAAGCTGCGGCGGCAGCGAGATCAGGCGGAAGGCCAACCAGGGGTAAAAGAGGCGGTAGAAACCGTCAGCAACCCAAGGAGAAGGCTAGAGAACAAATGGATGTAGCACGGCAAAATGTTAGCCGTGTGATGGCCTCGCTCTCGAAAAACCCTGTTAAAAAAGTTTATCGCAAAGAAGCTACACCTCAAAAAGCTGGGGAAGAAAGACAAGTTTTAAAGACTTCTGATTTTATTACAGTGGGCGAATTAGCTGGATTAATGGAACAAATGCCTGCAAAAGTAATAGCCAAGTGCATGGAAATGGGCTTAATGGTTACCATTAACCATCGTCTTGATTTTGAGAGCATTCAACTATTGGCAGACGAATTTGGTTTCGATGCAGAACTAATGGAAGAATACGAAGAGGAAATTCTTGGTATAGAGACAGAAGACGAAGAAAATCTCAAACCTCGTTCACCCATTGTAACAGTGATGGGACATGTGGATCATGGTAAAACATCTTTGTTGGACTATATTCGACGAGAAAATGTGGCTTCTGGCGAATCTGGTGGTATTACTCAGCATATTGGTGCTTATGAAGTTAATACCCCTCACGGAAAAGTAACTTTTCTAGATACTCCTGGTCACGAAGCTTTTTCTGCTATGCGTGCAAGGGGAACTCAAGTTACTGATGTTATTGTTTTGGTTGTGGCCTCTGATAGTAAAGTTATGCCACAAACCATAGAGTGCATAGAGTTAGCCAAGAGCTCCAAGGTTCCGTTGGTAGTGGCTATTACTAAAATGGATTTAGAAACTGCAAATCCCGATAGAATTCGCACGGAATTAGCTGGACATGGCATAGAAGTGGAACAGTGGGGAGGTCAAACTTCTTGTGTGGAAGTTTCTGCGCGCACAGGTTTAGGCATGGATAAACTATTAGAAATCTTAGCCTTAGAAACTGAAGTGCAAGAACTAAGGGCTAATCCAGACGCTCTTGCTCGCGGTACAGTGGTAGAATCTCAGTTAGACCACGGAAAAGGTGCTGTGGCTACGGTGCTAATTCAAAATGGTACCTTGCGCGTGGGCGATGTTTTTGTTTGTGGAAACCAATCTGGGCGAGTTCGCGCCATGTTTGACCATTTAGGTCAAATGCGTGAAGAGTCAGGGCCTTCTGTACCTTGTCAAGTTTTAGGATTTGATGGTACGCCCCAAGCGGGTGATGATTTAATAGTATTTGCCGACGAAAGGCAAGCTCGTAATATCGCTGAAAACCGTCGCATGGCTGCTAGGGAAAGAGAATTGCGTTTCCGCAAAAGAATGTCCCTGGAACATGTATATGATAAAGTTAAGACTGGGGAATTTTCTGAGCTTAATCTTATTGTAAAATCTGATGTAGATGGTTCCGCAGAAGCTATTGCTTCCTCTTTAGAAATGCTTTCTAACCGCGAAGTTAAAATCAACATTATTCGCAAAGGCGTGGGAGCAGTTAATGATTCTGATATTCTTTTAGCTTCCACTGCCGATGCGGTGATAATAGCTTTCCACCTAATGCCTTCCCATGCCATAAGAGAAATGGCTGAACAAGAAGGCATTGAAATCAAGACTTATCGTATTATTTACGAAATTATCGAAGAAATTCAAGGCGTGGTGGAAGGTATGTTGAAACCCACTACTAAAGAAGAATTGGTGGGTGAAGCTGAAATTCGCGAAGTATTTAAAGTTCCTCGCGTGGGTATAATTGCCGGTTGTATGGTGGTAGATGGTACTGTTAACCGCGACTCCCATGTGCGAGTATATCGCGATGGTGTGGAGTTGGGAGTTACCCATGTACAGTCTTTAAAACACCATAAAGATGATGTCAGCTCAATCAAGAGAGGCATGGAATGTGGAATAGGATTAAAAGGCTATGACGATATTAAAGAAGGCGATTCATTGATCTTCTTTAAAGAAGTAGAAGTAGCTCGGACTTTGGCCGATGTTAAAGATGATGCAGATGAAATTGCTAAATCGGCGGCTAAACTTAAAGGTGATAGACCCAGATCATGAACCGACGCACAGAAAGATTAGGGGAATTGTTTCGCCAAGAAATAAGTAAAATCTTAGCTGATGGAATTAAGGATCCTCGCATAGGATTCGCAACAATTTCGCGAGTAGAAGTGAGTGAGGATTTAAGTTATGCTAAAGTTTGGGTGTCAGTTTTAGGTTCTGATAAAGAAAAAAATGACACTTTGATAGCTTTGGGAAGATCAGCAGGTTATATTCGCTCGATTTTGTATAAAAGCATTAAGATTCGCAAGATTCCTGAGTTTAACTTTGTTTTAGATGAAAGTTTAGAGCATAGTGCGCGCATTCAAGAGATTTTGGGTGAGCTTAGAGAAGCTGGGGAGTTTGGTGATGAAGAAAAATCCCCTGAGGGCTCAGTCGAGGAATAAATAATTGTCAAAATCTACTCCATCTGGTTTTGTAATTATAAATAAGCCTTCAGGAATAACATCCTTTCGAGTTTTAGGTCCTATAAAAAAAACTTTTGGCACTAAAAGAGTAGGCCATGCGGGAACTTTAGATCAAAATGCGTCTGGTTTAATAATTGCTGGAGTGGGAAAAAGCACCAGATTGCTTTCGCAAATCGAAGTCATGGATAAAGTCTATGAGTTTAAAGTGCATTTGGGGTGTAGTACCGATACGCTCGAATGGACTGGACAAGAAGTTGCCGTTGATGCAGACGGCGCGCGAACAGTGGAAGAAATTGAAAAAATATTACCGCGGTTTTTGGGAGCCATTGCTCAAATTCCACCTCAGTATTCAGCTATAAAAATTAAAGGAAAAAGAGCTTCAGATATAGTGCATCGCGGGGGCGAAGTCAAGCTTAAAGCTAGGCAAATAATGGTGCATAGTTTGGAACTTTTAACCAAGGCAAAACCCAGTGAAGCGCTAAAAGAATTTACATTTCGTTGCCATTGTAGCAAAGGCACTTATGTGCGTGCCCTGGCCAGAGATATGGGTGAAGCATTGGGGACGGTGGCTTGCGCCTCAAAGATAAAAAGAACAGCCATTGGTCATATAAATTTAAAAATGGCCAGTGAATCCATAGAAAACTTAGTTTTAGAAGAGCCAGAAAGCTTATTTGATTGGCCTCAAATTGAGCTAAATCCAGCGGAAATTAGATTTATAAAAAATGGACGGGGCATTCGCAATTCCTCACAAGAAGAGGCGGAAAATGTTTTTGTAATGTTTCAAGGGCTTTCCCAGGCTGTGGCTAGTTTAAAAAGTGGTCGTTTGGAGCCTAAGTTCTTGCTGAGGGATTTGTAATGGGCTATGTGTTGGCTACAGGTAATTTTGATGGGTGGCATTTGGGGCACCACAGTATTTACGAAGAAGTTAATCGCATTGCTAAAGCGAAGAATTTGCAACCATTGATGGTGTCGTTTGCTCCCCACACTTCCCATCTTTTAAACAACAATGCAAGGCCTTTACTGCTTACGACTAGTCAAGAAAAACAAGATCTTTTCAAAGAGCTAAAAATACCTCATCAAGTGTTAGATTTCACTAAAAAAATGGCTGGTTTAGACGCTGATGTTTTTATTCGCGAAGTCATCATCAAAAAAATGCGTGCTAAAGCTTGGGTTTTTGGTGCAAATCATCGATTTGGTCGTGGTGGTCTTGGAGATTTTCCCTTTGTAAAGGAAAAATTCCCTGATATGCCAGTATATCAAGCTCCTTTTACGAAATATAAAGGGGAAATGATAAGTTCCTCTCGAATAAGAGCACTGTTAGTTAATTGCGATTTGGATTTGGCAAATAAAATGCTTGGTAGAGCTTATAGCATCACAGGAAAAGTGGTTAAAGGCTTTGGACGAGGTGCTAAAATAGGCTTTCCTACCGCTAATTTGGAAGTGAATGTGCATAAAATGCTACCTGGTAATGGAGTTTATGGTGGCATAGCCATAATCGATGGTAAAAAGTATCGTGCAGTGACCAATATTGGGGAAAGACCTACTTTTTCAGGGGCAGGGTCAGCGGTTGAGGTGCATTTAATTGATGATAAGTTAGAACTTTATGACAAAATAATAGAAATGAAGTTAAATTTGTTTATTCGAAGAGAAAAAAAGTTTGCAAATGTCGATGAACTAAGAATGCAGATTGCTCGTGATGTTCAGTATGTGCAAACAAAAACTGTAATTTGAATGGCAACAACCAGGGGATGGTCCCCTAAAGGAAAATGGAAATGGCTTCCATTACAAAAGAAAAAAAAGTAGAACTAATTAGTGCTTTTGGTGAAAATGCTGCTGACACAGGGAATATCCGTGCTCAAGTGGCTATAATTACCGAACGCATTCGCAACTTAACTGAACATTTGAAAGTTCATAAAAAAGATAAACACACTCTTAAAGGCTTGACTTCTTTAGTCTCTCAACGCAGGCGTTTGTTGAAATATTACGCTGAAAAAGACATTGAAGGATATCGCAGCCTTATCAAAGAGTTAGGTTTGCGCCGCTAGTTAGTTTTTAAAATACACTTTTACACAGGGAGATTACTGTGGAATACAAGATGCTTAAAGCAAATGAGACCGTAGCTGATATGGGCGACGGTCGTAATATTCGTTTTGAAACTGGTCGCTTAGCTAAGCAAGCTGCTGGTTCAAGTTTAGTTCAATTTGGTGATAATGTGGTCTTAGCAACGGTATGTTTTGGTCCAGAACAAGATGCGGATTTTTTCCCATTGACTGTGGAATATCGTGAAAAAACTTATGCAGCTGGTCGTTTACCAGGGGGGTATCTCAAAAGAGAAGGTCGTCCTAGCGATGATGAAACTCTAAGAGCACGACTTATAGATAGACCTATTCGCCCCATGTTTCCTGACAATTTTACCAGAGAAGTTCAGGTGGTGGTGCAAGTTTTATCTGCAGATAAGGAATACAATGCCGATGTAACTGGCATAAGTGCTGCTTCCATAGCCATTGGTTTATCTGAGTTGCCTTTTGAAGAGCAAGTAGCAAGCGTGCGCGTAGCTATTATAGAAGGTGAAAATATTATTAACCCTAGTTATGAGCAGTTAGAAATTTGCGACTCTGAAATGGTGGTGGCAGGTACTGAGTCTTCAGTTTTAATGGTAGAAGGCGGAGCTTTTGAAGTTCCTGAAGAACAAATAATTGCCGCCATTGAAGCAGGCCATGAAGTTATTAAAGAACTTTGTCGCAAGCAGCAAGAGTTGGTAGATCAGTTTGCCAAAGCTAAAATGGAAATAGCGCCCGCAGACGAAAGTGAAGAACAAAAGCGCTTAGTTTCTTTGGTTCACGAAATTGTTGCGGAAGATATGAATAAAATCTTGCACAGCAAATTTGTTAAAACCCAATTATATCCCGCTGTGGCTGAACTACAAGAAAAGCTTTTGAATGACCAAAGATTGGTGGATTTATTAGGTGAAGAACTAGAAGAAAAAAAACCTTTGGTAAAAAGCATTTACTCTGAATACGAACGCACTAAAATGCGTGAAATGATTCTCAATGAAGGTGTGCGCATAGATGGTCGTGATGCTACCACGGTTAGAGATATAGAAATTCAAACAGGGATTTTACCCAGTGCTCATGGCTCCTCTGTTTTCCAAAGAGGCGAAACCCAAGCATTAGTAACTTGTACTTTAGGCTCAAAAAGTGATGAGCAAAGAGTTGATAGCCTGCAAGGTGAAAGCTTTAAAAATTATATGCTACATTATAACTTCCCAGCATTTTCTGTGGGCGAAGTTAAAAGATTTGGTGGAGTAAGTCGCCGAGAAATTGGCCATGGAAATTTGGCTGAAAGATCTTTGGCACCAGTTTTACCTCATCCCGAAGATTTCCCTTACACTATTCGCGTAGTATCTGAGATTTTAGAATCCAACGGTTCATCTTCCATGGCATCCGTTTGTGGTGGTGCTTTGGCTTTAATGGATGCTGGGGTTCCTATTAAAACTCCTGTAGCTGGTGTAGCCATGGGGTTAATTTCAGAAAGTGGCAGTGCCACTGATGGTGGTAAAGTTGCAATTTTAACCGACATCACTGGAACTGAAGATCATTTAGGCGATATGGACTTTAAAGTAACAGGTACTGCTGAAGGTATCACTGCTTTTCAAATGGACATTAAAATCCGCGGAATTAACGCAGAGTTAATGACTCAGGCTTTGGCCCAAGCCAAAGAAGCTCGCTTGCATATTTTGGCAAAAATGGCTGAATTAGGCTTAGCTGAACCTCGAGCTACTCTTTCAGACCGTGCTCCGGTAATGTTAAGGACCAAAATCGCCACTTCAAAAATTCGCGATGTGATTGGTCCAGGTGGTGCTGTAATTAAGGGAATTCAAGCTCAAACAGGCGCTACTTTAAATGTTCAAGACGACGGTAGTGTAGATATAACCGCTCCTAATGCTCTATCAGGTGAAATTGCCATGAAAATGGTAGAGGATTTAGTAGCTGAAGCTGAAGTTGGACGCATCTATAAAGGCAAAGTAAAAAGCATCGTACATTTTGGTGCCTTTGTGGAAATCTTACCTGGCCGCGACGGTTTAGTGCATATTTCTGAACTTTCGGAAGAGCGCGTAGAAAAAGTTGAAGATATATTAAATATCGGCGATGAAATCATGGTTAAATGTATAGGCGTAGATCCCAAAGGAAAAATTAAGCTTAGCTTAAGAGAAGCTCAACAAGAAAATCAATAATTGAATAAAGCCGGCGCAATAAGCGCCGGTTTTTTTATAAATTTAAATCATGCGGAAATCTCCCATTGATATAAGTGAACTCAGTAATGGCGTGATAGTGGCTTCTGAGCATATTCCCACAGCTCGTTCTGTTTCCATAGGTCTTTGGATAGAGGTGGGGTCCGGCTCAGAAGATCCTAATTATAACGGAATAAGCCATTTTTTTGAGCATGTGGTATTTAAAGGCACCACTAAACGCTCAGTATTACAGTTGGCCAGCGAAATCGAAGAAACTGGGGGTCGGCTAAATGCTTATACATCTAGAGAACACACTTGTTTTTATGCAAGAGTCATCCACGAAGAACTGCCTTTAGCCTTAGACACGCTTTGTGATTTAGTATGCAACCCTTTGCTGCGTTCTAGTGATATAGCCAAAGAACGGAAAGTGATAAATGAAGAAATTCGTAGCTATTTTGATGTTCCTGAAGAAATTGCTTACGACGCATTTAGTATGCGGCACTTTAATGGTCAAGGTTTAGCTTATCCCATTGCAGGTGACTTGTCTTCTGTAAGTAAAATTGGTGCTAAACAACTGCGCTCTCACCATAAGTTTATTTTAGAGCAAGCTCCAGTTTGGGTGGTGGCTGCAGGGAATGTGGATCATCAGTGGTTGGTACAGCAAACGGAAGAACTTTTAGCGACCAAAACTTCTACCCATAGATCTGGAGTGGTAAAACACACTTATGGCAAAGGTAAAGGTGCAGAACAATTGCGCCGCGATGTAAAGCAAAGCAATATAGTGATTGGGGCTTCGGTGCCGTGCTCTGGGGACGAAAGTAAAAGAGCAGCTTTGGGATTATTTAACCGCATGTTTGGCGGAGCGAGTTCTTCGCGATTGTTTCAAAGTATCAGAGAAAAGCATGGTTTAGCCTATTCTGTTTATTCTGCTTTGGATAGCTATAGATCATGCAGGGCTTTTACTATAAATTTGGGAACAAATCCGTTAAGACATGAAAAAGTTGTGCATTTATTGCGTAAAGAAATAGATCGTACTTTAAAAGAAGGTTTTAGTGAAGATGAATTAGCACGGTCTAAAAAAGCTCTTTTGGGTTCCTTAAAATTGCGTTGGGATTCTCCTTCTTTTCATAGCAATAGATTGGCGGGGCAGTTGATTCGCAAAGGAAGTTGGACTAGTTTATCTGAATTTGAAACACTTTTGTACAAAATAACTCTTGATGATGTGCTAGCGGCGGGAAATGAACTGTTTGCATATGATAATTGGACTGCTGTGGCGGTAATTCCCGAAGAAAGCGACGATATAGATTTTAGCTCCTTATTGAGTTTTAAATAATGATTTCTCCTATAAATAATAAGTTTTCGCTAAAATTGCCGGTGGGTATTTTAGGCTTTGGTAAGGAAGGGCAAAGCTCACTACAGTGGTTGCTTAAGCAAGGCGTAGCTGTGGAGCAAATCAAAATATTTGATAAACAGAAGCCTAATTTGAAACATGAAATAGAAGTTTTTTCAGGTGAAAATTACTTAGAAAATCTTGATAAATGTGCCACGATTATAAGATCAGCTGGGGTACAGCCTTTTTTATCTGAATTAGAAGAATTTAGTTGCGTAGGAGGCATAGTAACAAGTCAAATTCAAATGTTTTTGGGTTTGTACGGTCCCAAAAATGTGGTGGGAATCACGGGAACCATGGGAAAAGGCTCTTGTCTATCTATGATTTCGCATATTTTTAGTCAAAATCAAGTATCCCACTTGGTGGGCGGGAACTTTGGAGTACCAGCTCTGGATTTAACTGCCAATATTGATGAAAAAAAAGTGGTGATTTTGGAGCTTTCATCCTTTCAGCTTATGGATTTAAACATTGCCCCCGAGGTGGCAGTAGTTTTAAAGACCACCGTGGATCACCTGGACTGGCATCGCAGTTTAGATGAGTATCATCTAGCTAAATCTCGCATTGCGGCTATGCAAAAATCAGAAGATTCATGCGTGGCATGGGGGGCAGGGGTAAGCGCCGAATTAGCAAGCAAATCTATGGGGAAAGTTGAATTTATAGGTGAAAATAACAATCTCGCGACTTTAAGCGCAAATATAGATGGCGAAAAGCTCCATATAAATGGAGAAACTTTGGATTTGCAGCAATGCCAGGTTGAAGGAAAACATCAGTTGGAAAATATGGCAGCGGCGACTTTGGTGGCGCGAAAGTTCGGGGTTTCTGTTAAAAAGAGCTTTGCAGCTTTGCAAAACTATGTGGGGTTGCCTTTCCGTTTGCAAAAAATAGCTGAAAACCGGGGCGTGACTTATTACAATGATTCTTATGCCACGCGGCCCGATGCGACTATTGCAGCAGTGAGAGCTATGTCCGAAGAATTTGCGCTAATTCTGGGTGGTTCCGATAAAGGCGTGGATTTTAGCCAATTAGCCGCTGAATTAACTGAAAATAAATTCATAAAAGCTGTGGCACTTATGGGGCAAAATGCTGAAATTATTGCGAAAAACTTGCATAAACATGGGTTTTCTAAGCAAATGCAGCAATTTATGAGTTTAAAAGAGGCTTTTGGATGGGTTCATGAATTAATTACAAAAGGAGCTATTTTGCTGTCTCCAGCCTCAGCTTCTTTTGGCTTATTTGCGAATTATGTGCAACGAGGAGAAGTATTCAACGAATTTATTTTTGAATATATGTCTAAAAACGCAAAATAGGGTTATTTTTTTATAGTGGAAAAAGAATTTATCAATTATTGCAATCATTTATTAGGGGAATCTTTGCTAAGAACAAAGGAAGACTTTATTGCTTTGTCCAGTGCAAAACTTTTGCAATTAGCCCACGCGCTTCCCGATGAATTATTGCCTTTTCTCATGGGCGTTTTCAAGGAAAGTAAAGGGGGTGACAAGCTTTTTGTTAAGCTTATGGGATCTCATGATGCAGAAAATCGTTTTTTGGTAGATAGCTTTTTTGAGCGTTACATGAATTTAGTTTTAGAAGATGAGCTGCTTGAATATAACCCCTTGGTGATTTATTTAGATTCTCAACTTTTTACAGACCTTGCCTTGGTGCAAACTAGGGAAAGCTTTTTTAAGCGTCAGACCATTTCCTGCATAAATGAATTTTTGCAGCTGCATTTTAACCTAGAAGAAGACTTTTTACCAGGAGAAGAACAAAAAGCGTGGAACTTTTTCTTTTCCCAATTACTTAGCTTATAATTATGCGTAGCAATTCAAAAATAGAAGAGTACATAAAGACGGAGACTTTAGCTCAAAGCCAGTTGCAAAAAAATTGGCGGGTAGTGCTTTATAACGATGAAGAACATACCTACGATTATGTAGTGGAAATGCTTATGGAAATTTGCAGATTTAGTCGTAATCAAGCTTTTCGTTGTGCTGTGGAGATAGATCTAACAGGAAAATCAGTGGTTTTTTACGGCAAAAAAGATGATTGTGAAGTTGTGGCCGCAAAAATTCACGGTTGGGGACCCGATCACCGTCTTTTGCATAGCCGAACTTCTATGCAATGCGCGGTTTTAAGCCAAGATTAACGCAAACCGGCGTGCACTTCGGCGGCAGTGATTATATGATTTTTGATTTTCCTATAGGCAAAAAGCATATCTGAGAAAGTAGTGCTAATGAGCGGTGAGTATTCGTCTTGGGTTTTCTTTTCCCAGTTTGCGGCGCGTAATTCTCGCACCATAGTATTAACACTTTGTCCGTGTTCGCTAATATCTCTAAACAAATCACCGTCTTCTTCATTGCGTAAATAGTGCCTTAATTTAGGTATAAGAGAAGCGGTTAGGTCGTGGAGCTCCATCATAGAATCTTTTTGCTCTTCGGTAAACGATTCGTTATTGCCATCTAAACGCAGTTCTAATTTGAGAATTTGAGTGGCATAATCACTAATGCTTTCTAGGTCATCTACTAAACGCAACTGCCTTTCGGCTTTGCGGGCTATATATTCTGGAACTCTTTGCCCCAAAAGTCTAGTTAAATAATTGGTGATTTCTTCTTCGATACTATCCATGCGTTCTTCGGTATCGAAGACGTTTTTCCCTATGGAAACTCTGCTTTTGGGTTCTAAAAGCGCGGTGCGTAAATCGTCCATCATAGAACTAAGATCTTTGGTGGTACGCCTTAAAACAAATGCGGTTTGCTGAATAGCTGCAATAGGGCTATCGAGTAATTGATCGCCCAATTCGTATTGTAAAACATTCTTTTGGGGCTTCTGCGATTTTTCTTTAACAAACCTTTCCAAAAATTTCACTAATAAATTGGCAAAAGGCAGTAAGGCTATCAAATTAATAATATTGAACAAAGTGTGCGTTGTAGCTATGGCGGTGGCCAAATGGGGGAAAACCTCCACTCCATTTCGCATTACACTAGCTCTTAACTCGGGAATGCCAAAGAAGGTAGCGGCTATCCATTCTACTACAAATAAAAACACATTGAAAATCAAAGACACCCACCCCACGCCGAATATAGCAAAAAAAGTGTGGAAAAAAGCCGCCCGCCGAGCATTGACATTGGAACCAATGGAAGCGATTTGGGCGGTAATAGTAGAACCGATATTTTCACCTAAAACTAATGCTGCTGCGGATTCAAAAGTTACTAATCCTTGGGTTGCTAAAGCTATGGTAATACCCACTGTCACCGAGGAAGATTGAACTATCATGGTTAAAATACAACCCACAGCAATATTTTTAAGAATGCCAGAGTATGTATCGGCATTGAACTTATGGAACCAAGCAATAAATTCGGGTATTTTGCTGATGGGTTCTATGCCCTCTTTCATGATTTCGAGTCCCATGAATATTAGTCCAAAACCCAGTGCAGCAAGCGCAGCGTATTTAATCTTTTCTTTTTTGGAAAAAGTAAAGAAAAATGCTGCAATTCCTGTTACTAGAAGGCCACTTTTGCCAATATTGAGGGTCATAAGCCAGCCTGTCATGGTGGTTCCCACATTGGCACCCATAATCACTCCCACCGCTTGGGTGAGGTTCATAAATCCACTATTTATAAAACCCACCACCATTACTGTGGTGATAGAGCTAGATTGAATGATAGCAGTTATGAGTGCACCTACACCTATACCCATAAACCTATTACTTGTAAATGTGGCTATAAGTTTACGCAGACCAGCGCCTGCCATGGTTTGCAGGCCTTCTGACATAAAGTGCATTCCCAAGAGTAAAATTCCTAAACCAGCTAGAATTTCTAGGGCTGCACTAAAAATAAGATCGGTCATAAATATCCAAACTCCTTATTTGAAACAAAAACTTAGAAAAAAGTTTAAAAGCTTGGAGATTTCAGAGTAAAAAAACAATAAAACCGTTGAGAATGGCGAAACGCACATAATTTCATAAGTTTAGCTTATGAATGATTTATATATAATAGACTCTTTTGCATTGGCATTTCGCATTTTTTATGCCTTTGCTAAAAATCCCCTAATCAACAGTCAAGGCCAAGATACTTCGGTGGTGCATGGATATTGGAGCAACATATTGCGCATTTTACAAATGCAGAACCCCTCTCATGTAGCTATTGTGAAAGATATGGGGTCTCAGACTTTCCGCAATGAACTGTACCCCGATTATAAAGCAAATAGGGGAGAAATGCCCGAAGAAATGCGCGCTCAACTGCCCATGCTCGAAGAATTTATGCAGCAAAGTGGTATTCCTGTGTTGGGCAAGGAAGGCTATGAAGCCGACGATGTTATGGCGAGTATTGCTTTGCGGGCAGCAGAGGTGGGCTTAAATGTGTATTTAGTAACTCGCGACAAAGATATGATGCAAATAGTGTCCGATAAAATCATGTTATTTAATTTGGACAAAGGTCGCTTTGTGCAAATCACTGACCCAACTGAAGTTATTGAAAAATTTGGAGTATCTCCTGAACAAATGCGTGATTATTTGGCATTAGTGGGCGATAGTTCGGATAATGTGCCGGGCGTTCCTCGAGTGGGGGCTAAAACTGCGGCATCTCTGTTGCAGGAATTTGGCGACTTGGACAATATTTATGAAAATGTGGAAAATATCACTCGTAAAGCTGTAAAAAAGAGCTTAATCGACAACAAAGAAAGCGCTTATTTGTCGCGAGAGCTAGTAACTCTACAAAGCAGCAATGATTTTGATATAGATATTAATGATTTGGTTTTTAATGGTGTAAATGTACCCGCCTTGCAAGAATTATGCGAAACTTATGAGTTAAATGCGCTGTTAAGACAAATAAATAGAATTTCTAGCCAAAGTGAGCAAACTTATGTGGAGCCCAAGTCTTTGGAGTATAAGTGCGAACTGATAAATGGCGAAGATAGTGCGCAAAAGCTATTAGAAAGATTAAAATCTTTGCCCACAGACCAGCTTTTTGCCCTAGATACAGAAACTGACTCAACGGTGGGTTGGCAAGCGAAATTGGTGGGCTTCAGCTTAGCTTGGGAAGAAAACTGCGGCTATTATATTCCTGTAAATCATGAAAAAAACAATCTTTCCTTAGGTTTAGTCCAGGAAATCTTGGCTTTTATGGTAGCCCCAGAGCGGAAATTAGTTTTGCACAATGCCAAGTTTGATATGCAGG
Organism: Fibrobacter sp.; assembly: GCA_012511955.1. Taxonomy (GTDB): domain Bacteria; phylum Fibrobacterota; class Fibrobacteria; order Fibrobacterales; family Fibrobacteraceae; genus JAAZFC01. Next base: position 64,909 of record JAAZFC010000070.1, read on the forward strand.
TTTTGGACAAGTTTACCATGCCCATACAAGGGGAAATTTATGATTCCATGGTGGCGGCTTGGGTTTTAAATCCTGGTTTAAACAATTACAGCTTGGATTTCCAAGTGCAACGCTGTTTACAGCATGCTATGAAGCCCATTGTGGATTATATTGGTAAAGGCAAGTCTAAAATTAGCTTTGATCAGGTAGAAGTCAACGCCGCTTGCGAATATGCCGGGGAAGATGCCGTGGCCACTTTGGCCTTATGGCGAGTTTTATTGGCGGAATTAAAAGAAAAAGAGCTTTACGATGTGTATATGAAGCAAGAACTGCCTTTGATAGCGGTGCTTTCTTGTATGGAGCAGCGGGGGATTGCCATTGATAGCGAAGGTTTGGCGGAGATAGATGTAGATTTAAGCCAGCGTTTAGAAAAACTTAAAGAAGAGATTTACTATCATGCCGGCGGTAAGCCTTTTAATATCAATTCTCCTAAGCAGCTGGGCGAAGTTTTATTTGAAGATTTATTGTTGCCGGCTTCGGTAAAGACGGCCACGGGCTATTCCACCAATGCGGCGGTGCTTGAGCAATTGAAGGGAATACACCCTATAATAAGCTGTGTACAAGAATATCGGGAACTAAATAAGCTCTTAAATACTTACATAGAAGTTTTGCCAACTTTAGTAAGCGAAAAAACCCAACGGGTGCATACCCAATTTATGCAAACGGGAACGGCCACGGGGCGTTTGTCTAGCCGTGAACCTAATTTGCAAAACATTCCCATACGCAGCGCCACGGGTAAAAAAGTGCGGGCAGCTTTTGTGGCCTCAAGCCAGGAAAATATTTTGTTATCAGCGGATTATTCGCAAATTGAATTGCGAGTTTTGGCGCATTTAAGTGAAGATGAAAATCTTATCAAAGCTTATCAACAGGGCTTGGATATTCATCGCAGCACGGCGGCGGCGATCTTTAATGTAGGCGCCGATGCGGTTACGGATGATATGCGTAACCAAGCTAAAACCGTGAATTTCGGTGTATTATACGGTATGACTGCCTTTCGTTTGGCTAGAGATTTAGATATTAGCCGCAGCGAAGCTAAAAACTTTATAGATGGCTATTTTGAGCTTTATGCAAAAACTAAGCCCTGGATGGAGCAAGTGGTGAATCAAGCTCGGGCAGATGGCTATGTGGAAACCATTACAGGCAGACGGCGTTATATTCCTGGCATTGGTTCTAGTGATGGTACCGAAAGGCAAATGGCGGAACGCATGGCGATAAATAGCCCTGTGCAGGGGAGCGCAGCGGATTTAATAAAGTTAGCTATGATAGAATTGCACCAACGCATAAATAGTGAAAAACTACCCTTGCAAATGCTTTTACAAGTACATGATGAATTGGTCTTTGAATGTCCCAGGGATTTCGCTGCCGAAGGACAAAAAATCATCAAAAATGTTATGGAAAATGTCATGACTTTGCGCATACCTTTGATAGCAGAGGTAGGTCAGGGAAGCAACTGGCTCGCTGCTCATTGATTTAAGCTTATCGATACAGTCGATACAGTTTTGCACGAAATAAACGATGAATTATGAAAAAAGCCACCCTTGGGGCGGCTTTTTTTGAAGATCTTAGTTGTTAATTAACAAGCTTTGGGTTTTGCCGTCATGGTATCTAAGTTTTATCACATAAAAACTTTGGGAAAGCTTTGGCACAGCAACTAGTTTTGCGTTATGCACAGACTTTTGTAAAATGAGCTTGCCTTTTATGCTATGTAGGCTAATGCTACGCACAGATTCGGCATTTTGCAATTGAATATGAGTGCCTGGGGCATTAAAAGATGCCTTAGCTGGGTAAAGCGCATTTTGGCTAAGTAAAACCGTAGGTTTTTCGCCCTCGTTTTCCCCAGGCTCATCTTCACCCTCGCCTTCACCAGGTTCATCTTCGCCCTCGTTTTCCCCAGGCTCATCTTCGCCCTCGTTTTCCCCAGGCTCATCTTCGCCCTCGTTTTCCCCAGGCTCATCTTCGCCCTCGTTTTCCCCAGGCTCATCTTCACCCTCGCCTTCACCGGGTTCATTTTCGCTGAGGGGATCTTCGCCTTCATCTATTACATACCAACTAAATTCATCTATGAGTTTTTGACGAGCTATGCTAGCTAAGCCTGCAGAGTATTGGCTTTGCCCAGCGTCAAAAAACACACCGTTTTGCAAATCCTGTTTGCTCCAGCTTTGCAAAAGTTTGTCATAATTGTGAGTTGAAAGTTTTACTCCAGCAAAAAAGTCATCCATATTCCAAACATTACTTACATCCCAACTACTTAAATCTTGGTCGAAAGAGCTAGCTTTTTGAAATAAACCAGCCATTTCTTGGACATTACTGACATCCCAGCTACTCAAATCTTGATTGAAAGCCGTGGCGCCATAAAAAGCGTAGTTCATGTTATTAACTGTGGCGGGTAAAGTATCAGGGACAGAGATTAAATTTTCTGCGCCTCTAAATGCTCCGCTGATGCTGGTCAAAGGCATTTCTCCAAAAGTTAAAACTTTTAGCAATCCACTTTGCTTATATCCTTCAAAAGCATCGTATTCTTCGTCTGCGACAAAAAAGTTCAGCGAAAAAGCCACAGGTCCGTCATCTCCTGGATCAGGGTAAAAATCGTTGTCCACACCATATTCTGTAACTGTGCCAGATATAGAAACGATGTATTCCCCTTCTTTTTCATAACAATGGTAATGCTCGCCACTCCAAGTAGCTTGGCTATGGTTGTGGTCGCCCCAATCAATTAGTGCAAAAACTTCGCCATACAGTGGTAGTGCAATGCAGTTGTATTCAGATTCTTCTGCTTTATATAATAATACCATAGGTGCTTGTTCACCACCATCACTAATAATCCAATTAAAGTCATCAATAATTTTTTGTTTAAAGTCGAGAGTGCTGCTAATGAGTTGGCTGTGTCCCGCATTAAAAACCACCCCTGGTTGCAAAGCTAATTGGCTCCATCTTTTTAGAGTGTTATTGTAGTTTCTAGTGGAAAGTCCAGCGTTGCGAAACATATCGGTCATATCTGTAACTTGATTTACTTTCCAATTACCAAGATCTTGATCAAAAGGTGTTTCTGCAAACATGTTTTTCATGTTAGTAACATTATCTACATCCCAATAACTTAAGCTTTGGTTAAATGAGCTTGCTCCCGCAAATACACCTTCTAAGTTTGTTACTTTTTCAGATCTAAAGTAATTAATGCTTTCGTGGTTAAAAGAAGTGGCTCCTGCGAACATATAAGCCATGTTTTCTATGTTAAAACTATACCAAGAACCAATATTTTGATTAAAAGAAGTAGCTCCGGCAAACATATACTCCACATTGGTAACATGAGAGGTCTTCCAATTGACAATTTCTTGGTCAAAAGAAGTAGCACCGGCAAACATATAGCTTAAATCGCTAACTCCTGGGGGCAGATATATGGATATCTCCTCTAAATTAGTGGCATTTCTGAAAGCTCCACTATAACTTTTCACTCCCAAAACCCCAAAATCCAAGACTGCGGTTAATTTACTTTGCTCATAGTCTGGAATATCAGCACCACCAATGCCGTATTGGCTTAAATTTCCAGAAATTGCCACCGTATATTCACCCTCTTGGGCATAAGTATGGGAATGCAAACCAGCTTCGCTGTATGTATCAGTGGTGCCGTCCCCCCAATCCACGCTCACCTCGACATTGCCAAATAAGGATAGTTCGATGGTGGTTCCGGGGCTGAGTTCGGTATTATAGAGCAATTTCATGGGCGTGTGCTTCATGCCAGCGTCAGTTATATTCCAGCCACTGCTGCTAATCATTGCATGGGCATCGCTAGCAGGTCCGAGGGTGTAAGAACTGTTGCCTGCATTAAAATTCACACCGAATTGCTTTCCATTAATATTATCCCATTTTATAAGCATATTGTCGTAAATTTCCGTGGCGATAGTTATGCCGTCAAACATATCGTCCATTTCCCTAACTTCTTTGATATTCCAATCGCTGATGTCTTGGCTAAACTCTACGGCATTTTGAAACATTCTGCTCATTCTACGCACTTTAGATACATCCCAGCCGCCAATGGGTTGGTTAAAAGTCACTGCATCAGCAAACATATCATTCATTGATTCAGCACTCTCTGTACTCCAATTGCCAATATCTTGGTTAAAAGCAGTGGCTCCATAAAACATTTCATCCATGTAAATTACATTTGCCACCTGCCAATCACCAATGGGTTGATTAAAGTTCTTAGCTCCTCTAAACAGCTTGCTCATATACTCCACATTTGCCACATTCCAATCACCAATAGGTTGGTTAAAAGCTTCGGCTCCATTAAACATTTCGCTCATAGATTCAACATTGCTCACAATCCAATCACCAATAGGTTGATTAAAAGCTTTAGCTTTTTGGAACATATAATCCATTCTTTCAACATTTCTCATGTCCCATTGGCTAATATCTTGATTAAAACTTTCGGCTCCTTGAAACATTTGTGAGCTATTGCTTACACTGCCCATTTCCCAGTTTCCTATGGGCTGATTAAAGCTCGTGGCGAATTGAAACATAGCTCCGGTGTTAGTAACTCCAGTTAAGTCCCATGAGCTCAAGCTTCGATTAAAAGTTAGGGCATAGCTAAAAGTTGCTTTCATGTTGGTTACTTTGCTTACATCCCAACTATCAATATTCTGATTAAATTTTTCTGCCTCCCTAAATGTTCCTTCTAGGCTTGTAACTGTGGAAGGAAGGTCGCTTGGCACATCTACCAAGTTTTTGGCATTATAAAAAGCGTAGTCCAAATGGGTAATGCCTAAATCTCCAAAGGAGTTTACCTTAACTAAAGTAAATTGTTTAATGCCATCTTTACCGAATTCGCTTAATTTACCTCTTATTTTAATAGTATAGATAGTATCTTTTGAATAAGTGCGAGCATGATAACCTGGTGTGTTTATATAAATTTCAGCACCATCTCCCCAATCAACTACAACATCTACTGTTCCAAATAAAGGCAGGGTTATTTTTTTTTCGTAGTGAAGTCTAGTGTCAAAAACCAACTCCATGGGGCTGGTATTATATGGATATTCGTAGTCGGCAAAAGCAAGCCCTGAGAAAAGCAAAAATATGCTTAAGAATAATTGTTTTTTCATAGTGTAGCTCTCCTTTTAAAGATTTCACAAAAAAAGTAGCAAAAAAGCCACCCAGGAGGCGGCTTTTTTAAAAATCTTATTTGTATTCTAGTAGCGGTAATGCTCTGGTTTATAAGGACCTTCTATGGGTACGCCAATATATGCAGCTTGTTCAGGGCTAAGTTCGGTGAGTTTTACGCCGAGCTGTGCCAAGTGCAAACGAGCGACTTTTTCGTCCAGAATTTTGGGTAAAATGTAAACATCTATGCCGTATTGATCCAAGTTTTGGGCCAGTTCTATTTGGGCTAAAGTCTGGTTAGCAAAAGAAGCGCTCATCACAAAGCTGGGGTGGCCGGTGGCGCAACCCAAGTTCATCAAACGCCCCTCGGCTAAAATCATCACCGAATGACCATCGGGGAACACCCAGCGGTCGTATTGGGGTTTGATGTTGATTTTTTGGATGCCAGGATATTTTTCCAAGCCCGCCATGTCGATTTCATTGTCGAAATGGCCAATATTACCCACAATGGCGCCATCCTTCATTTTGGCCATGTGTTCAACGGTGATAACTTGGTAGTTACCCGTGGTAGTGATAAAAATATCCGCTTCGTGAATGACATCTTCGATGCGTTTCACTTCGTAGCCTTCCACCACGGCTTGCAAAGCGCAAATCGGGTCGATTTCCGTAACAATTACCCGAGAACCTTGGCCGCGTAAAGCTTGGGCGCAACCTTTACCCACTTCGCCGTAACCGCATACCACGGAAACTTTTCCACCAATCATCACATCCGTGGCGCGGTTGAGGCCGTCGATCACCGAGTGGCGACATCCGTAAATATTGTCAAATTTAGACTTGGTCACCGAATCGTTCACATTAATGGCAGGGAACAAAAGTTGCCCATCTTTTACCATCTGATACAAACGATTTACCCCGGTGGTGGTTTCTTCGGTTACACCGCGCACTGCGGCGGCAACTTTAGTCCAGCGTTGGGGATTTTCTCCCATAATGCGCTGCATACAAGCCAGCAATTCCCGCCAATCTTCGGGATCGTCTTCTTTAGCGGGGGGAATCTGACCAGCTTTTTCCCATTCCACGCCTTTGTGGATCATCATGGTGGCATCGCCGCCATCATCTACAATTTGATCGGGGCCTGAGCCTTCGCCAAAATCTAAGGCGCGTTCGGTGCACCACCAATATTCTTCTAAAGTTTCGCCTTTCCAAGCAAAAACAGGGATGCCTTGGGGGTTTTCGGGGCTACCATTTTTGCCTACCACAAGGGCTGCAGCGGCATGGTCTTGGGTGGAGAAAATATTACAGGAACACCAGCGCACATCGGCGCCTAAATCCACCAAAGTTTCGGCCAGCACCGCGGTTTGAATGGTCATGTGCAAAGAACCCATGACTTTTAGCCCTTTTAAAGGCTTTTGGTCGGCATATTCTTGTCGCACATACATTAAGCCAGGCATTTCTTTTTCGGCTAAGTCAATTTCTTTGCGGCCCCATTCTGCCAAATTAATATCGGCGATTTTATAATCAAATTTTGCAGTCATTTTAATCCTCGTTTTAAATGTTTTGTGCAGCGGCTTGCAAAGCGGCTATTTTATCAGTTTTTTCCCAAGTAAAGCGTTCCCCAGTACGGCCAAAATGCCCTAAAGCGGCGGTGGCCAAATAACCAGGTTTTAAAAGGTCTAACATTTCTACAATGCCAGCGGGAGTTAAGTCAAAATTATCGCGAATGATTTTTTCAAAAGCATCATCGGCAATGCTTCCGGTGCCAAAAGTGTTCACATTGATGGAAACCGGGTGGGGATAGCCAATGGCGTAGGCCAATTGCACCTCACAACGGCGAGCTAATTTTGCAGCCACAATGTTTTTGGCCACATAGCGAGCGGCATAGGCGGCGCTGCGATCCACTTTAGAAGGATCTTTACCCGAAAAAGCACCACCACCGTGGCGACCGATGCCACCATAACTATCTACGATGATTTTACGACCAGTCAAGCCACAATCTCCGTGGGGACCACCCACCACAAATTTGCCCGTGGGATTAATTAAATAGCGAGTTTTTTCGTCTATTAAGTCTTGGGGCAGAACTTTTTGGCATAATTTTTCAATCAAAGTGGCTTTAATAGTTGTATGATCAACTTCTTCGGTGTGTTGGGTGGAAATCACCACGGTATCAATGCGCACCGGTTGATGTTTAGAGTTGTATTCCACCGTAACTTGAGATTTAGCATCGGGGCGCAACCAAGCAATTTCACCATTTTCCCGAAGATTTTGAATTTCTTCCATTAATTTGTGGGCTAAAGCGATGGGTAAAGGCATTAATTCGGGGGTTTCGTCACAGGCGTAACCAAACATCATGCCTTGGTCTCCAGCGCCTTGGGCATCGGTGGCTTTACCTTCTGCGGCGCGGGCATCTACCCCTTGGGCTATATCGGGGCTTTGCTTATCGAGGGCCACCATTACCGCACTGCTTTTGTAGTCAAAACCCATGGCTGAATCAGTGTAACCGATGGATTTAATGGTCTTGCGGGCAATTTGTTGGAAATCCACCACCGCTTTGGAGGTGATTTCTCCAGCGATAACCACCAAACCCGTGCTTACCATGGTTTCACAAGCCACACGACTTTGCGGGTCTTGGGCGAGCATGGCATCTAAAATAGCATCGCTGATTTGATCGGAAACTTTATCGGGATGTCCTTTGGAAACGGATTCAGATGAAAACAAATAATTAGGCATAATATCCTCTGCAGAAAATCTTATGCACAAATATACATAAACGCATTTTGAAGGGTGTCTGTTTATCGACTAACTAAGCCCTTTAATCTTGAAATGTTTTAATAAATGGGGAAAGGTAGTGTTATTTGCTAAATAATATAAAGTCTTTCTTTATTTAGGAGAAAAAAATGAAAAGATTAATTACTTCTGCGGCAGTTCTATTAATTGCTGCGCAAATGGCAGTGGCCGGTTTCAATATTGGACCCCGCATTGGTTTAAACTTTGCCAATGTATCTAACAAAGATATTGATTACGATAAGAGAATGGGCTTTCAGGGGGGCTTACAGGCAGAGTTTACTTTGCTCAATATTATTGGGGTACAATCTGGTGTATTATATACCACCAAAGGTGCACAAATAGACATTCCACTAATGAAAACACAAATAAAACCAAGTTATCTTGAAGTTCCTTTAAATGGTGTATTTAAGCTTAATTTGATTGTGGCAGACATTGTGTTTTTAACCGGACCTTATTTCGCATGGGGCATAGGTGGCACAACCACAGCAGATGTTTTAGGTAAAGAAGTTACTTCAGATATAGAATGGGGTGATGGAGTAGGCCAGCAAAAGCGTTTTGACTTTGGTTGGAACTTTGGAGCTGGTGTAGGCTTATTGGGCTTGCAAGTAACTGCCCAATATGGCTTAGGCATTACCAATATGAGTAATGTAGATAAGTTAAAAGCTACCAATAGCGTATTTAGCTTAGCCGCCGCTTATATGTTTTAATCTAAACTGAAATTTTATATAGATAAACCCGCTAATAAGCGGGTTTTTTTGATTATGGAACCAAAATTTTGTGATTGTAATGTTTGCTTCCCTTTATAGCAATAAAGTAAATGCCTGTGGGTTGCAGTATATTTATTACCTGATTTCCTGCCTCTAAATAGCCCTTATGTAAAGTATTTAGCTTTTTACCTTGGATATTTAACAGTTCAATGGAGTAATTTCCTGAAGTTTTAAAACTCAAATGCAACTTGTTGCCGTTTAAGGTTATATAGTTAATAGGCTTAGTTTCTGCATAGATAGATACACTGGGTTCGTCAGGGTCTAAAGCATAGTTTTCCCAACCAGGCATTTTATCTAGACTGTAAACATAGGGACTATTTAAGGTTTCTGTCCACATTTCTGGTGAGGTTTTGCTTACAAATTCACTACCCCAAGATTCGTACCAAGGCATAAACCATGACCACATAAAGTCTTGGTCGCGCATTAGATTAACATCTGGAATTGGTCCGTTCTCTGCTAAAGTAAAGATTTTATTAGTGCCATAATTGTTTTTCATACCAATAAAAGCTTCATGATTGGTTTGGTAGTCAAAAGGGTCGTTGTATATATCTACAGCTATGACATCATGATAATTATTGCCTGGATTCCAGGTGGGATCTGTGAAAATGGATTTTTCTGGATTCCATACCCAAATCATATTTTTAACACCTTTTTCGTGAACCATTCTATCAAATACTAAGCGATAGAGTTCAGCATATTGTGAGCCTGATTTAACACTCCACCAAAACCAAGTGCCTCCACATTCGTGCAAAGGCCTAAAAATTGCAGCTACCCCTTGCTCTTGTAAAGTCAAAAAGTATTCAGCCATTTTGTCTATATCCCTTATTAGATTCTTATAAGTTTCTGAATCCTTATTCCAATTTAAACTGTTGCTTATAAAACCATCGCTAAAATCAAAACTAACATGGGGTGGGTTTCCTGTTCCAGGAGTATAAAAAGCATCAACTTCGTGGCTAGGGTCTCGCCAATGCCAAGTTATGGCGGGGATGCCACCTAGTTCCCAGGTTTCTTTTATAAGGCTTAGAGTGTGCGTTGTGTATTCTTGGTGCCAAGAACCACCAGATTCTTTACCAATGGAAAATTGGAAATCGAAGCCTACCAAGGCAGGGAATTTATCGCCAGCATTTTTTACAGCCAACATATCTTCTAGTTCCAAAAGCGTAGCATTTTTGGCTAAATCACCAGTTTGCACTCCCGCGATGGTGCGCTCACCATAGTTTTCCAACAAAAACTTGTATAATTTTTGTGCTTCTACGGTGGCATTGGGGGTAATGGGTGAAGTGGAAATATCGGCAAAAGCAGCGCTAAAAAGCATGGTTAAGCATAGAAGAATGTTTTTATAATTCATATTAGACCTATTGATTAGCAGTATATTATATAATATATATTAGTTTCTAAATCGTAGTACAACGACCAGTACATCTGCGCATTAAAAGAATAGTTTTTTGGGAGCATAACGCTAGAGAGCATTCACACAATAAAAAAAGACCCACTTGAATAAGTGAGTCTTAAGCTGCCTCACCTGGATTCGAACCAGGGACCAAGCGGTTAACAGCCGCTTGCTCTACCGCTGAGCTATGAGGCATCAACGGCACAAATATATAAAGCTATTTTTGTTTAGTCAAGGCTCGTTCGGCCTTTTTTTGTCTAATTCTCGCTTTTTGTCGGGCGGTTTTGCCGAAAAGGTTGATATTCCGCAATTTCATAAGCCCTCTAGGTTTTCCTTTGTCGTCTATAATTTTAAAACCACCTTTTTCTGTGAACATAGATAAAAAGTCATTAGCATTTTTAACTAAAACATTGATTTGTACTAAAACCTCTTGTTTTTCCATTAATTCTTCGTAAAAGGGCTGGTTTTCGAAATGTTCTATAAACTCGATTAAGCTAACTAGAGATTCTTCAATGTTTAGTATAAGCTTGTTGGCTTCTTCTATGCCGTGCTTTCCTTGTTGGTAAATATTTTGCAAGGAAGTATCAGCTTGTTCTGATAAAGTTAAAGCTTTATCTCCTAAGTCATGGGTTTTTGCCAATATTTTACGAACTTGGGGCTGAGTGCGAACTACAATTTTTTCCATATCTCCAATAAAATCTTCGGCAGTATTTACAGTTTTATTAAAAACATCTATTAAGGACTCTTGAGTGGAGTCCCCTTCTTGTAATAAAATAACAACATCTTTTACCATTAAAATTTGTTCTTTTAGCGCATCTATCAAGTGCAGAACCTCGGCAATCCCCGGCTCAAATTCACCCTGATAAATGTGACTAGCATCTACAATTGGGCTTTTTTTATCCACAGTAACCTCTAAGCGACGCTGACCCATAATTGAGTAGTTTTCATTGCGCAAAATAGTGCCTTCGTGCAAGATCATGGGTTGATCAAAAACCACTTCTACCAGCGCTTTGTGGTTTTTCCATTGTACTTCGCCTATTTTGCCAATGCTATGGCCGCGAGAAGTTACTGGATCTTCGGGTTGCAAAATACCTAATTCTTCGAATTCCACCCATAAACGATTGCTAGTCTTGCTGCTTTTCTTAACCATAATGCTTGCTACTACAATTATGATTAACAATAAGCCAACTACGCTTAAAATTCCTAGATTTCTATCACTAATTACCATGTTTAACCAATATATCTAAATTTACGCCATGCCAACAAAGAACTTTCGCCGAAAAACCATTCCTGTAAAAATAGGAAATACTGTGGTGGGGGGAGAATCCCCTGTTTTAATCCAATCTATGACGGTTACCAACCCACGAGATGTGGATGCATCGGTAAAAGAAACCTTAGCTTTAGCCGAAGTGGGATGCGAATTGGTGCGCATCACCGCGCCGACCGTAAAAGATGCTGAGGCCTTGCAAGAAATTGTAGCTCAAGTGCGAGCCGCTGGTTGTAAGATCCCTATTTCTGCGGATATTCATTTTCAACCCCGAGCAGCTTTTGAAGCGCTAAAATGGGTGGAAAAAGTGCGTATCAACCCCGGAAATTTCTGCGATACCGGTATAATGACTCTAAAAGAGATTTCCCAAGAGGAATTTTTGGCCGGAAGACAAAGAGTTTTTGACGAATTTGGGCCCTTTGTGCGCGAAGCAAAAGAGAAAGGCGTGGCTTTGCGTATAGGGGTGAATCACGGTTCACTTTCGGCGCGAATGCTCTATCAATATGGCGACACCGTCGAAGGCATGGTGGAGTCTGCGCTGGAATACTTAGATGTTTGCCAAGCCGAAGATTTTGATCAAATAGTGTTTTCCATGAAATCTTCTAGCCCCCGAGTGGCCATTGAAGCATACCGCTTGTTAGAGCAGCGTTTGCGCACCGAAAACCACAAAGCTTATCCCTTTCATTTGGGGGTTACTGAAGCTGGAGAAGGTGAAGATGGCCGCTTAAAATCGGCGGTGGGCATTGGTGCGCTTTTGATAGATGGCATAGGAGATACCATTAGAGTTTCCCTGACTGAAGCTCCGGTGGAAGAAATACCCGTGGCCCAAAAGCTAGTGGCTGAGTGTAATGAAATTCAAAAAATAAACCATCAAAGTGGTATCAGAGCGCCATTAGGCACTGGCACCGCAGATACGGTGCATTATCATCGCCGTTCCAGTGCGGTTTTTGACCTCAATGGCGTGGAACTTGGTGGCAATAATCCCATTCGCGTGGGGCATAGCGAAGCTGAGCAAAGCACTATGCGAGTAACCAATGTGGATCGCCCTTTGGAAATAGTTGGTGGTCAAGGCTGGGAACATATTAACGCCCAAGAGGCACTTTTGGCAGGAGCAGAGAACCTAGCCCCCATAAGCAACCTGGAAATTGAACTGCAAAAACCTGCGGATTTGCAACGCTTAGACGAATTGCTGCAATTGCGCAAAGAACCCACAATATGGAGCTATACAGGAGCAGCTTTGTTGGTGGGGACTCGTACATTGGCAGAAGCTTTAAACCGTGCAAAGCGCGAAGATGCTATTATGCTGCGTGCTAGTGAAAATAAAGATGAAAATCATTCCACAGCTTTGGCAGCGATTTGGGGAAACTTGCTCAGCGATGGCATAGGCGACGGAATTTTGGTAAATGACCTGGATTTAGGCTATGATATTCTACAAGCCGTAGGCTTGCGTCGTACAAAAACAGAATTTATTTCATGTCCTGGATGTGGGCGCACGCTGTTTGATATTCAACAAGTGCTTGCCACCATTAAAGAAAGATTGGGGCATTTGCGCGGGGTTTCCATTGCGGTAATGGGCTGTATTGTGAATGGTCCTGGGGAGATGGCCGATGCGGATTTTGGCTATGTGGGTGGTGCTCCTGGTAAAATCAGTTTGTATGAAAACAAAAATTTGGTGAAAAGAAATATACCCCAAGATGAAGCCTTGGATCAGTTAGTGGAATTGATCAAATCTCGAGGCCGTTGGATAGATAAAGTTTAACAGAGAAGGATAAATATGACTTACAAAATCAAAACCATGAATAAAGTGTCTCCCAAAGGATTGCAATTATTTGGAGACAAATACTATGTTAGCGATGCGGAATCCAGCCCCGATGCGATTTTAGTACGCTCGGCTTTGGTGGATACGGACTCTTTTGACGATATAATAGCCGTGGCCCGTGCTGGAGCAGGGGTGAACAACATTAGCATAGAAAAAGCCAGTGAAAAAGGCGTGTGTGTATTTAACACGCCAGGAGCCAATGCCAATGCGGTGGCGGAGCTGGTATTTGTGGGTTTAGGCGTAGGCTTGCGCAACATCGACAAAGCTTTAAAATGGGTGAATTCCATTAGCGACATGACCGATGCCGATGCCATGAATGATTTGGTAGAGAAAAACAAAAGTCAGTTTTCGGGAATGGAATATTACGGTAAGCGCATGGGAATAATCGGTTTGGGTAAAATAGGTGTGCTTACCGCCAATGGCGCCATTGCTAGGGGGATGAAAGTAATAGCTTATGAGCCTTATCCCAGCCCTATGAATATGCACAAATTGGATTCTAGCGTACAAGTTACCGACAATTTGAGCGAAGTGATTTCCAAAGTGGATTTTTTGACTGTGCATGTGCCTTTGACTGATAAAACCCGTAGTTTGTTAAATGAAACTTCGTTGCGGGCCTTTAAAGGTAGCGTTATTCTTAACTTTTCCCGTGGCCCTATTGTGGATAACAAAGCCATTGCCAAAAAGCTTGCCGATGGTAGTTTACAAGCTTATATCAATGATTTTCCCACCCCTGATATTATAAATTTACCCGGAGTGATTTCTTTTCCGCACTTGGGTGCCAGCACAGCTGAAGCTGAAGAAAACTGTGCCACTATGGCTGTGGAACAGTTAAAAAACTACTTGGAATACGGAATTGTATGCAATTCAGTGAACTTTCCTGCTTTGGAAGGCCGCCCGGCCATGAATGCTAAGGTGCGTTTGGTGGTAATTAACAAAGATGTACCTAATATGATTGCTGAAATTACCAAGGTGATTGGTGCAGCTGGCTTAAATATCATTTCTTTTAAAAATGAATCCAATGGTAAGATCGGTTATAACTTGATCGACTTGGAAACCGAAGTGCCCGCAGCAATACTTGAAGAAATCAATCATTTAGAAAAAGTTGTGCGTGTGCGCATGATAAAACTCTAAAATGACCTTAGCAGAGCTGCAAAAACAAGTGGATTTGTGGATTAAAACCCACGGAGTTCGCTATTTTGATGAGATGACCAATTTGGCGGTTTTAATGGAAGAGGTGGGCGAGTTGGCCCGCCTTTTTGCGCGTAAATTCGGTGAGCAAAGTTCAAAAAGCAGTGAAAAAGACCAAGATATAGCCGATGAAATGGCAGATATCTTGTTTGTGCTCACTTGCTTGGCCAATCAAACCGGCGTGGATTTAGACAATGCCATGGAACAAAATCTCGCCAAAAAAACGCAGCGAGATGCTGACAGGCACAAAGCTAATGAAAAATTAATGCCGAAAGGGGGTGGTAAATGGTAAATGGTTAATGGTTAATGGTTAATTTGTAGAAAGCGTCGTACTTACTTCTTTTCCCAAAAAACGGATAAAGTTTTGCCTTCCGAAAATCTGGTCGCAACTTACAACTTACTACTTACAACTTACTACTTACAACTTTGCGAAAAGCTAGTTGCATCACCCTACTGGCTACTGCCCGCGAATCTTGTGGCATCACTCTACTGACTACTGTCCTCGAATCTTGTGGCATACCTTTGCTGACGACTGCCCGAGAAACTGGTTGCATCACCCTACTGCCCCAGACTACGCTTGGCTGATTTTAATCAATTTTTCGGGGGCGAAAAAGTGGTTTAAAGGGCCGCTGCCGGCACCAGTTTTGACATCACGAGCTTGTAAAATTGCTTGATGAACATAGTTTTGCGCTAGTTCCACCGCTTGGAGCAGAGTTTTACCTCGTGCTAAATAAGAAGCTATGGCAGAAGACAAAGTGCAACCCGAACCGTGAATATTTTGCGTTTCAATGCGAGGGTTGCTAAAGCGATGATATTGATCTTTTGTATCTATTAAAACCGAAACTAAAGTGTCAGTGCTTTGATGCCCGCCTTTGAGCAAAATATTGTGTTTGCTTAGCTTGCGAATCTCTTTACCGGCTGCAAGCATTTCTTCTAAATTGCGCACTGGCATATTGGCCAAAACAGCACTTTCGTCCATGTTGGGGGTAATCAAATCAGCTATGGGAAACAGTTTTTCCACAATGTGATTGATGTCTTCATCTTTAATTAATTTATCACCGCTAGAAGCCACCATCACTGGATCAAAAACCATGGGAACTTTGGGGTAATCGCTCAAAGTATTTACAATTACATCCACTAAATCGGCAGAATGAACCATACCGATTTTGATAGCTTGGGGAGGGACATCGTCCATCACCGCACGGATTTGATCTTCAATGGCAGCGAGGGGGATAGGGTAAATTTTTTGCACACCCAGGGTATTCTGAATGGGTAAACCTGTCAAAACACAGGTGGCATAGCACCCTAAAGAAGAAATGGTTTTTATGTCTGCCTGTTGGCCGGCACCGCCACTGCCATCGAAACCAGCAATGGAAAGTACGCTGGGGTAGCGAAATTTGATAGAATTCATTTTAATATCTCATTTTTAAGTTGAAAAGCGGCTTTTTGAGGGTCGTCAGCGCCGCAAATTGCTGAAACTACAGCAATGCTATCGGCACCAGCTCGCACAATATTTTGAGCATTGGTTAAATTAATACCCCCAATGGCCACCAAAGCTTTGGAAGTGGCTTGGCGGATTTTAGCTATACCCTCTAAACCCCATTCAGTAACAGTATCGGTTTTGGTAGGGGTGGCAAAAATAGGACTAATCCCTAAATAATCGGCCAGTTGAGCATCAGGATTTTGCATTTGATCCCAATATTCTATGGAATATCCCACCATTTTAGGGCGTTGGGGCCACAATTGGTGAATTTCCGTGGGAGAGGTGTCGCTCAGCCCTACATGGATGCCATCGGCGGATATTGCTTGGGCGACATTTAAATTATCATTAATGATTAAAGGAATATCGTGTTTTTGGGTTAATTCATGCAAGTTTTGAGCTTTTTGGAGAAAATCCTCGTAATCGGTGTTCTTTTCGCGTAATTGAATAATATCAACTCCACCCAAAATAGCTTGTTCCGCCACTTGCACTAAATCCCTGTCGCCACAATCAAGTTGCGACATAACAAGATACAATTTGTAAGGAAATTCTCCGTTAGAATTACTCATAGACCACCGCAGTTTGCAAATATTCTTCTGCACTTAAATTGTGTAGTTTATCTAAAATATTAACTTGTAAAGTACCAGGTCCTGGGGAGTTTCGCAAAGCAACTTCGCCCGCAACGCTCAAAATGCTCATGGCAGTTGCCGTGGCTTCGAGCATGTCGGGAACAATCGCCGCCCACGCACCCACTAAAGCGGTGGCCGTGCAACCCATGCCAGTAACTTGGGTCATCAAAGGAGTGCCATTTTCTACATAAATAGTTTTTTGACCATCGGCGATTACATCTTTTGCCCCAGAAACGCATACCACAGTTTGCCAATCTTTAGCTAATTGTTGGGCCGCAGCTAAAGCTTCGTGACTTGCCATGGTGCTATCTACCCCTTTGCTTTGATGGGTATTAAGCTTAGCCAAAGCCATAATTTCCGAAGCATTGCCCCGTACAATGCTGGGTCGCAATGCCAATAATTCTAGTAAAACTTGATCTCTATAAGCAGAAGCACCAGCACCCACAGGGTCCAAAACCCAAGGTTTTTTATGTTTTTCAACTTCTTGGGCGGCCAATTTCATGGATTTCACCCAATATTCATCTAAAGTTCCAATGTTTATGACTAAAGATTGGGCGATTTTGAGCATATCAGAAATTTCTGAATGAGCATGGGCCATGATCGGAGAGGCACCAATGGCCAGCAAGGCATTGGCGGTGTTGTTCATAACCACATAATTAGTGATGTTTTGCACCAAAGGAGAGGCTTCCCTTAGTTTTAAAATGTTTTCCCAAATTTTATTTTTCATTTAAAAATTTCCTTGAAGTTCAAATTTCTTTCAATATAAATTATGAGATAGAAAAATAGTCTTGTGATTAGAGAAAATCAGATAAAGTGCATAATGCGGGCAAAAAGCAGTGGTTTTACGCCCACGGTCATCGAGTGTTTGCAAGCCTCAGAGCTTCCGGGCTCTTTACAAACTAGCTGATGCGAGTTTGTGAAAATCATCTAAGAAGCGCCCAGAGATGTATCGAGGGGCAACTATCGCCTACGGTCATCGAGTAATTTTACTGTGAAAAACTATGCCAATAAGTGTAAAATAGTATCGAGATGGAGGGGGACGCTACAAGCTTTTCGGGTAGTAGTTAGTAAGGTTATGCAACAAGATTGGCGGAGAGTAGTCAGTAATTAGTTTGTAGAAAGCTTCGTTTACTAGTTCATCTCACCCTCCATCTCTGGCTATGCATGGATGAATTTAACCGTTGTTTTAAAAAATAATTTCCCGATTTTTAAAAAAGAAATGTATGTTTTAGGAAAATTATTAGGAGGGTTAAATGTCATCGTTAGATGTTTCGTTAAACAATGATTTTCTTTTTTGCAGTATTTTTGGTGATCCCCATAATGAAAAAATGCTGTGTAGCTTAATCAACAGTGTTATGTTAAACAAAGGCTTAGAGCCAGTGCTTAGCGCTAAAGTCTTAAACCCTATACATTATGGCTTTGCCCTTGGTGGCAAAAGGTCGGTTTTGGACATCAAAGCCAAAAGCCACGATGATACTTTGTTTAACCTAGAAATGCAAGTAAAATGGAACTCTGAAATAGAGGACCGTTTTATGTTTTATTTAGCAACAACATACAGGAATCAACTCGAAAGGGGCGGTGTTTACACACAATTAAAACCATGTCATAGCATAGCATTCCTAAATTATACTGAAGTAAATGTTTTGCATGATTATGTTCGCACCATAAGTGATGAGAGTAATCGCTGTAAACAGATTCTAAATTTGCATGCCATAGAAATGCCTTTGGTAAAAAAAGTTAGTGAAACTAGCTCTTTGCTTGAAAAATGGGTATATTTTATAAATAACCTAAACAAACAAGGGGATACCATGATAGAGCGAATTAAAGCAGAAATTCCCGAAGCCGCAGATGCATACCAGCAATACATCGCCTTTACTAGCGATAAAAAAATCATGGAGCAAATCGAGCGCATGGCCAAATGGGAAAGCGACTACGCTACCAATATGTATTATGCTGGAGTAGAAGGCGAAGCCAAAGGTGAGGCTAGAGGTAAAGCAGAAGGCGAAGCCCAAAAACAGCGAGAAATGGTGCAATCTATACACGCTGAAGGCTTCGATATTGCTACCATAGCTCGCATTGCTAAAATCACCGAAGCCGAAGTTCAGCAAATCATAGCTTCTGCAAAAAAATAATTACTAATACTCATCATTTTAAAAGAAAAGGCGCAGTAGCGCCTTTTTGTGATTTTACCGATCCGCAGAAAAACCTAGCGATTAATTCACTTCCACTACGCAGGCATGGATGCCGGAGGAGGACTCTCGCAGGGAGCCCAACGGGCACTGAACATGATGTTCAGCGTCAAACTCTCTGCCGAGCAGGCAATGCGGCTCAGCTAAATTCATTTTAGCAAAAGTTCGGAGAGGTCATCGAGTGATTTTACTGTGAAAACCTATGCCGATAAGTGTAAAATAGTATTGAGGGCAGAACACAATAATCTATAAATTACGTGGCGCTGGTTTAGTTAAGAAGAAAAAGGTAACTTATATATTAACACTAAGAATGATGAAATTCAGGTAGTGCCGGATATTCGAAATTATTGTGTATTTGATCATTTTGGTTGTGCTTTGATGAGATTAAAAGAAATCGAGCAATTAATAAAACCAAGCTAAAGTTTGGCTGTGGACCGTGGGCGTGTTGTCCGTCCTTGTCATCTCGGTACTCTTTTGCTAAAAGTAAGCTTCTTCGCAGCGGCAATACCACTCGATGTCTGTATGCGTAAAATACGCTGGGAGACTAGGAGTAATAGTGGGGGTGGCGTTGGGGATGAGAAACAACGTTGAGTTGCGGATAAACGCTGCGTTTTTTAGCAGTTTGGTAAAGGAAGACAGTTTAATTAATGAGATTATTTGCGAAAATTAAATTATTTCAATAAAAAGAAGAAGGTTTTTAGGGTGTTATTGAAATGAAATCATTAACTGATGAAATTGTTAATGCTGAACTGTTGCGTAATGGTGTATCGCGAGCTGTTGAGCAAGTTGTTAAATGCTATCAAGGCTGTAATAGCGGTGAATACATAAATACAGGCATGCTAATTGCTTAAATTATGAGTATTATGGCAAGAATTCTAAGTATGTAGAATTATCAAATGATACACATAATGGTCTTGATGAAAATTTTGAAAAGACTGATAAAGAATTACAAAAAGTATTTGATAATAAAGGTGTAAACATCAAGGGTAATTATGAGGTTTATAAAGGAATAGATGTCAAAAAGCCTTACTATGCGATTTTAGAAATTAATAATAAAAAAGCAGGTGATTCACTTTATTTCCCTGGCTATATAAGTACGACTTATTTAAAAAGTGTGGCTAAAGAATTTTGTAGAAAAGATGGTTTTCTATTAGTTATTAGTGGTTTAAACAATGCTAAATGTATAGTACCTAAGAATAGATATATCCGTTTTTCAAGCGCAAAATGTCAAAGAGAGAGAGAAATATTGTTCAAAAAAGGCATTAATCTTAAAATAGAGCGAATAAATGGCCAAGAAATTTATGCTGTTATACAACCTGAAGGATACAAATAAATGGTTTTCTCCCTAGCTTCAGTTAAGTGTTAGTTATAGTATAGTTTTTGGGAGATGTTCATCTTTAAGGTAAACTCAATTTATAGACTTTTTTCGCAATCCCTTTTTCAGTCCCACAGGCTCTTGAAATGAAGCATTTCACCCACTATTTTTGCAAACTGTCTGTTGGCTGCTGGCAATTTTATATAGTCGTAAAAGTATTTGCAACTCTTTCTATTCTGTCTTGCGTCACACTACTTGGTTGCGCTTCATAATCCTGGGCAACTTCTTGGGACATATTTAGCATTCCATTTGAAAGCCTTACAGAAAAACCAAAACTTTCATTTGTAAAGTGTTCTTGATAAGGGCCTATTTCAGGATTATGTTTCATTGCAAGTCCTACTACAGCCATGCTTTAAATAAAGCTACCAAATTTTGGGAAAGTTGTCGGATGGATTTACTCAAAAAGCGATTACTAGCAAATTATGTAAGTCTCCCTCAATTATTTGTAGAGAAATCAGCGAAAAGATTCGTTTGAGGAGAAGCCTAGAAAATTAGTGGATGTGACCAGCTCTAGAAAAACGGACAGTTAGGGGCTGTGCTTGGATGATTTTGGCCGACCTGTATAAGCCGGTCGGC